>JALREG010000066.1 GCA_023253905.1 Burkholderiaceae bacterium | reverse complement strand
CATTCGCCTGGGTGAGCGACAGAAACTTGCCATGTTTCCGCCTCATCTGCAGCCCGCAGGGGGCACCACGCTTGAGGCGGTGGTGCCGGTTGACCGTGAGGCGGGGCTCGCCGCCTATGTCATGGCGGAGCCGGTGGCGCGGGCGCGCGCGCGCCTGGCATCGATACCTGTGGTGAGTGAAAACGAACAGAAAGTCGTCGGTCGGTAATTTCAGCGACACCGTCTCGGTGTTCAAGGTCTACAGGTTGGGTATCTGGCAATCACTGATTCAAGGAGGACATCTCATGTACATACCGGTTTTACGCAGCGTTGCGATCGCTCTGATCGCCGGATTCGCGTCGCTATCGGCTGTCGCGCAGGACTATCCGGCGAGGCCGATTCGCATGATTGTTCCCTGGCCCGCAGGCGGTTTGGTGGACATCGCCGCGCGGACCGTTGCGAAGGAGTTGCAGGCGAGTATGGGGCAACCCGTCGTGATCGATAACAAGGCGGGTGCTGGCGGGGTGATTGGCGCAGACCTGGTGGCAAAGGCCGCCCCCGATGGCTATACGCTCGCCCTCACCACCTCGGCCCTCAACATGAACGCAGCGCTGGGGCAGAAGCTACCGTTCGATGTGGTCAATGATTTCGCGCCGGTGGCGGTTGTGGCGTATGCGCCCTCCATCGTGGTGGTCAATGTCGGCTTGGCCGCCAGGACGGTGCAGGAGCTCACCGCGCTTGCCCGCGCGCGCCCCGGCAAGTTGTCCTACGCCTCCGCGGGTACCGGTTCGCCTGCCCACCTCGCCACTGAGCTTTACAAGTTCACGATGGGTCTGGATATCGCGCACATCCCCTATAAGGGCGCACCGCAGGCAATCACCGATCTGATCGCGGGTCACGTCGACATTCTGTTCGCTAACGCAGCGGTGGCGTTACCGCAGATCCGGTCGGGTGCGGTACGCGCGATCGCGGTCACGGGTGCGCAGCGGTTCTCGGCACTTCCTGATCTGCCCACGATGGCCGAATCCGGTGTCAAGGACTTCGAAGCTGATCAGTGGTTGGGCATCCTGGCGCCAAAGGGCACTTCGCCAGCCGTCATGCGTCGCCTCCGTGGCGAGATTGACCGCGCGCTCTTGAGCGAGGGCCTGCGAACTGCGCTTGCGAACAGCGGTATGTCGGCTGCGCCCGTGGCAACGATCGAGCAGTTTTCAGCCTACCTGCGTGACGATCTGGCCAAGTGGACCGCGGTCGTGAAGCGGGCCAATATCAAAGCCGATTAATCGGGGTCTGTTTTTACAGGTCAGCCATGATGTCCCATCCCTCCTATCCGTCAGACCGTTCACCCGGTGTAACCGTTGCCAAGACGCTCGCGCAATCGCGCCCGCACTGGCCGCCGCCGGTGCGGGCGCGCCCTGGCAGCCCGAATGTCATCGTGATCCTGTTGGATGACATGGGGTTTTCGGATCTTGGGTGTTTTGGTGGCGACATTGACACGCCCAATATCGATGCACTCGCGGCGGGTGGGCTGCGCTTTACCGGCTACACCACGGTGCCCATGTGCACGCCCGCACGCGCGGCCCTGCTCACCGGGCGTAACCCGCATAGCGTGGGCTGTGGCTGGCTGTCTCAGAGCAATCCCGGGTATCCGGGTTATGGCGGTGAGATATCGCTCGCGGCGCCCACCATGGCGGAGCTATTGCGTGCCGGGGGCTATTCCACGCTCGCGGCGGGCAAGTGGCACAACACCTACGACCGCAACAATTTGCCAGGAGGCGATACCCGCTCCTGGCCGATCCAGCGAGGGTTTGATCAGTTCTACGGTTTCATGGGCGCCGAAACCAGCTATTTCCAACCTGACAACATGATGGAGGGCAACCATCCGGCCAATGTGGTGCGCTATCCCGATGGTTATTTTGCGCCGGACGACTACACCCAGCGTGCCGTTGAATGGCTCACGCAGCACGCCACCAGTTCACCCGACAAGCCTTTCTTTCTGTACCTCGCTTTTCAGACGCCACACGGCCCGCTGCACGCGAAAGCCGAGGACTTGCAGCGCTATCGTGGCCGCTTCAATGAGGGTTGGGATGTGCTGCGTCGCCGGCGTTACGAGCGCCAACGCGCTGCCGGTCTCATCGAACCGAACGCAGGTTTTGCGCCGCGTAACCCAGGCGTGCCGGACTGGACATCACTCAGTGAAGACGAGCGCGCGCTCTTTGCGCGCTACATGGAGGTGTACGCAGCGCTCCTTGATAACGCTGACCAGAACGTGGGCCGGCTCATGAGCTGTCTGCGTCGGGTGGGTCGCTTTGACAACACGCTGGTGCTACTCACCTCCGACAATGGTGCCAATGCGGTCGCGGGGCCTTCGGGCGTCATGAATCTGATCGGGCGCCGGATGGGGGCAACCGAAAACATGGCGCTCAATCTGCGATTGCTTGAGGAAGATCGCGTGGGCGATGCAGATACCTACGTCTGCTATCCCACCGGATGGACGCAGCTCAGCAACACGCCTTACCGGTATTTCAAGCGCACGCCGATGGCGGGCGGTATTCGTGTGCCGCTCGTGATGCACTGGCCGCAGCAGATCGCCGATCCGGGCTCCATCCGGAGGCAGTGGGTTCATGTCACCGACCTTTTGCCGACGGTCATGAATTACGCGGGCGGGCAAATGCCGCAGCATTTCAACGGATACCCAACCCAGCCGTTTGATGGCGAGAGTTTCTCGCATATTGTGAGCGACGCGGGAGCGCCTGCTGCCCGAACGCGTCAATACTATGAACTTCAGGGCAGTCGTGCCTACATCTCGGGCTCCTGGAAGATCGTGTCGCTCCAGACCCCGGACAAGGCGATTGATCTGGATAACTGGATGCTGTTCAACCTCGCGGATGATCCCGCCGAGATCAACGATCTTGCGTCGACCGAGTCCGTGCGGCTTCGCCAACTGATCGACGAGTTCGAGGCCGAGGCGGGTGAGAACCACGTCTACCCGATCGATACGCGCGATGAGCGTCGCAACCATCATGTGCCGCCCTATGAGGTCGAGCGCATGCTGATGCCACGCCGGTTTTATCCGGTGGGGCCCTCGGTACCCTCGCTCGTGGTGTCACCCCTTGTCTGCGATCGCAGCTACACGCTGGAGGCTTTCTTTGAGTGGTCTCCTGGGCAGGAGGGCGTGATCTTCGCGCTGGGCGACCGCTTCTGTGGTCTGGCGCTCTTTGTGGAAGCGGGTCAACTTCATTGCGTGTACCAGTGGTGGCATCAGCCCACCGCGCTGCCCGTCATGACGCTGTCCGAAGGCGCGCAGATCTTCCGTTTCAACTACGTTGCCACGGGCGCCCGAAAAGGGCACGCGAGCGCTTGGCTCAACGACATGCAGTCTGCCGACGCAATAGATCTGTCGCCGACCATGTTGCGCATTCCCACCGCAGGAATGAGTGTTGGACTATCGCGTCGATTGTCAGTTAGCGAACGCTATGCGCATCGGGGCGCATTCCAGTACGAAGGGGTGATCGACCATATCCTGATCACGCCCGGCGAACTTGCCCCGGGTAGTGCGCTCGAACCCAGCGAAGAACGTGCGCAGGCTGCGATCCGAGCGGCAGCGGGATTGGCAGGCTGAGTAGGACCATGTCGCGATACGAGGGCCACACCGATTTGACGGCGCTGCGGGTCGCGCGCGAAGCGGCACTCGCTCGTACGCTTGATCTTGTGTTTGAGCGCCATCCCTATTACCGCGACCTGTTTCAGCGCGAGAGACTGCGACGCGAACACTTTAAGTCGGTTGACGATCTCGAACGGATCCCCGTCACCACCAAGTCGCAGTACATGGCCGAACCCCAGCGCTTCGTACTCGAAAGCGACGGGCTCGAACCCGAGATGCGAACGGTTTGGGACGTGATGTACACCACGGGTTCCACCTCTGGGGTACCCACGCCGTTTGTCTCCACCAGCTATGATTTTTTCAATATCCTCAAACTGCAGCGGAACATGCTGCTGCTGCGCGGTGTTCAGCCCACTGATCTGATTGCGAACCTGTTTCCACTCACCACCGCACCGCACGGGGCCTGGATTCGTGTGCTGCATGCCGCGGCAAGCCTGCAAATCCCGGTGGTGAGTGCGATGCCCGGTAACCCCTCGCCTCATTTCGATCTGGGCCGTTCGCTCGATGAGGTGATCGCGCTTCTGAGTGCGCAGTCCCCCACTATTTTGTGGGGGGTACCGAGCTATGTTCAGCGCGTGCTCGTGCGCGCAGCCGAACTTGGCACCCGGCTTCCAAGTGTTCGTAAAGTATTTGTCACGGGCGAGGCATTATCCGAGGCCGCTCGGGAACACATGATGGCGGCGCTCGCTTCAGCGGAGGCCCACCATGCGCAGGTGAGCATCTCCTACGGAGCCACGGAAATGCAGGGTGGCATGATTGAGTGTCATCCGGGGGCAGGCCTGCACAATCCGTTACCGGCGCAGTTCCAGGTCGATGTCGTGCACCCTGAGACCGGCAGAACGTTAGGCGAAGGGGAGCCGGGAATCGTGCTTCTGACCCATCTGGAGAGGCGTGGCACGGTGCTACTGCGTTATGCGTTGGGCGATATCTCGGCGCTCACCCGCGAGCCCTGCCCGTACTGCGGTGCGGTCACCGATCGGCTGATCCGAACGCCTCGCCGGGCAGACGCTCTGGTCAAGGTCAAGGGCATGTTGGTGAATCCCGATGCAGTCATTGCCGAACTCGAACGACACCTGGGGGGCTGCCCCTTTCAAATCACGGTTGAGCATGACGCTGACGCGCCACTTTCCAGAGACCGCCTCAGGCTCAGAGTTGAGCGCGCAGACGATGTCCCGTTGTCCGGCGATCTGGCCCGGCTGGTCAAGCAAGCGTGTGGGGTGACCCCCTACGTGGAGCGGGTCGCAGTTGGGGCGCTACAGTCGGACGCACGCTGGAAAATGCAGCGCTTCATGGACCTGCGTGACAAGACAAGGGCGTAGCGGGCGGGCAATCAGCGTCGACCCATGTACAGCCGCGCCACGCGTTCGTCGTCAATCAGATGCCGTGCCTGATCAGTCAGCCGCAGGCTTCCCAGTTCCATCACCGCGCCGCGGTCTGATGCCAACAGTGCTTTACGAACATTCTGCTCGACCATCAGTACAGCCTTGCCCTGATCGCGAAGCAGCCTTACCGTGTCAAACACCGCGTCGACCATGCGCGGTGCAAGGCCGATTGACGGTTCATCAAGCATGATGAGGGAGGGATTCTGCAGCAGGGTGCGCGCGATTTCCAACATTCGCTGCTCACCGCCTGACATCAGTCCGGCGAGCTGACCAAGACGATTCTGAAGAATGGGGAAAAGCCTGAGTACGCCTGCCATGCGCTCGGCCAGAATGCCAGGGTCACGCACGGTGTAGGCGCCCATCCGGAGGTTTTCCGCGATAGTGAGTCGGGGAAAGATGCTTCGGTGTTGCGGGATGAACGCGATGCCGGCTGTGAGCAGTCGGTCGGAGGCGAGATGCTCAACCGGCTTGCCCTTCAGTAGAACGCGTCCCTGGCGAACCGGGACCAGATTGAACAGGCCACGAAGCAGCGTCGACTTACCCGCGCCGTTATGACCGATGACGGTAACAATCTCACCGGCATTCACCTCGAGCGAAACGTCCTCAATGATCAGTCTCGCGCCATATCCCGCGCCGAAGTTCTCCAGGCGCAGCGTTGCACTCATCCCAGGTAGGCCTCCAGCACGCGCGGGCTCGCCTGCACGGCAGGGGGACTGCCGCGCTCCAGTACCTTTCCCTGATGCATCACGATGATGTCGGAGGCGAGCGCCATGATGAATTCCATGTTGTGCTCAACGATCAGAAAGGCCCGTGCCTGCTCCGCATACATGGTACGGATGAAGTCGGACAGCACCTCGAGCAGCGCGGGATTGACGCCCGAGGCGGGTTCATCCAGAAGTAGCAGTTGCGGGGCGCTCATGAACACCGAGACCAACTCGAGCAGACGCTTCTGACCGAATGAGAGCTGTGCGGCGGGTGTGTGGGCATGTCCCTGCAGCCGCACCAGGCTCAGAAGTCGCATGGCCTCGTCTGTGACGCGACGACGATGCGCGTTGCTGCGCGAGACGAGTTGCCGCATGCAAGCGCCCAAGCCCTTTGGCTGGGCGGCAAAGAGCACGTTATCCAGACAGGTCTCCTCGGGTAGGACCCGACACTCCTGAAAGCTGCGCGCAATCCCGCCCAGGGCTCGTCGATGGGACGGCCAGCCTGTGATTTCCTTGCCCTCAAAGCAGACGCTGCCGGAATCGGCCTGCACTGTCCCCGCGACCACATCAAAAAGCGTGGTCTTGCCCGCCCCATTGGGACCGATCAGACCGTAGAGGCCAGGCGAATCGATCACGAAGCCCGCATCATCGAGTGCATGAATGCCGCCGTAGGCTTTGCGAAGACCCTTCACTTCGAGGACGCTCATGGCGGGGAGCGCCCACTGATCACGCGTTGCCAAAGTGTGTGTGCGAGTCCGGTGAGGCCTTGCGGCGCGAATAGCATCATGATGACCAGCAGACCCCCGAAGATCACCAGCCGCCACTCATTGGCCAGACGCAGCGCCTCGGGTAGCGTGACATAGAGCAACGCGCCGACCGCTGGCCCGACGAGAAAGCCTGCGCCGCCAACAATCACCACCAGGACCGTGTTGATGCTCTCCAGCATGGTGAAACTCGCCGGTGCGGCGACCCTCAGGAACGAGACCTGCAGGACGCCGCTAATGCCGGCAAGCGCCGACCCCAGGGCGAACACCACAGTTTTGAACACAATGACATTGACCCCTCGGGCACGAGCGAGTCTTTCGTCCTGGCGGATCGATCCGAGCACTCGGCCAAGATCAGAACGCACCACAAGATACTGCACGACGAAGACGGCCAGCGTGATGGCCAGCGCGAGATAGTAGAAGTTAGGTAACTGCCCAAAGCTGATCACGGTGTCGCCCCAGCGCCACGCCGCTGGGCGGGGGACACCCGGCAGGCCCGCGGCGCCTCGTGTCACGTCATCCCAGTTGTTCATGACCGCATGAAGGAGGAGACCAAAAGCAAGCGTGACGATCATGAAGAAGTGCCCCCGGAATCGGAAGCAAATGAGACCGATCAGCGCGCCGACGATCCCGGATGCAAGGGTCGCTGCGCCCAGCGCGCCCCAGAAACTCCAGCGTGCGTCCACCATCAGCACCGCCGCCACATAGGCGCCAAGTCCCGCGAATCCCATGTGGCCAAGACTCACCAGCCCGCCATAGCCCAGCATCAGATTGAGGCCCACGGCCGCGATCGAAATGATGCAGGACAGCACCAGCATGTGAAGCACATAGGGATGACCCGCCGCCCACGCCGGGGCCGTGAGGAGCGTGATCAGCACCAGTACGCCAAGCACGCGCGGGGCAAACGCTGCCCACTTCATCAGTCTTCCCCCCGGATTCGCTGGCCGAAAAGGCCCTGAGGCCGAAAGAGGAGGATCAGAACCATCACCATGAATGCGATGGAGTCGCGGTAGTCGGTGGGCAGGAATAGCGTGGATACCGACTCGGTGACGCCGAGCAGCATGCCCCCCACCACTGCGCCAGGAACGCTGCCCATACCGCCGAGCAGAATGCCGGCCAGGCCCTTGACGAGCGGAACATCGCCCATTTGCGGGAACACCAGGAACAGGGGGCCGACCAGTCCGCCACCCAGTCCGGCCAGCATGCAACCGATCGCAAAGCTGCTCCACTGGACACGACGCACCGGAATGCCCACCACAAGAGCGGCCTCACGGCTCTGGCTAGTGGCACGAATTGCAGTGCCGAATCGCGAGTATTTGAGAAAAAGGCCCAGGACCGCGACCAGTACCAGCGTGAGCGCAATGATGCCAAGGTGGTGGAGACTGAACTGAAGCGATCCGATACGAACCAGATGCTCAGTGCTTGCCACCTTCCACTGAAGGGCTGTGGCGCCCCACATGGCGATGATGAGATTTTCCAAAAAAAGAATGAGCCCGAGGGACGCGATCACCTGGTTGCGCAGATTGCCATCGAGCGGGTGAAACACCAGCCGCTCGATGGCGAGGCCTACGATGGCGAGCGAGGCAACTGAGAGCAGGAGCGCCAGTGCGTAGCTGGGCGCCAGATGCTGATAACAAAAGACGCCGATATAGCCACCGAGGGTGAAGAGAACCCCGTGCGCGAAATTGACGACGTGCATCACGCCATAGATCAGCACCATGCCGAGCGCAACCAGCACGTAGAGCGAGCCCATCATCAGGCCGTTGATCACCTGCTCGAGAAGCGCCTCGCCCATGATGTGACCGACCGCCTGCGATCAGCCCGCGCCGCAGCCAGCCTTCGCGCTTTCGGGATAAAGAATGCGACGGGTACCGTCGGCGCACCACTGCGTGACATAGACGCTGGGATGCGCCTGCCCTTTGGCGTCAAACTGAATGTTGCCGATCACGCCCTCGTGCTTGATTTTGGCGAGCGCATCGCGGATGGCTTTGCCATGATTCACAGTGCCCGCCGCACGCATGGCGGCGACCGCAACCATCAGTCCATCGTAGGACTGCGCTGCAAAGCCGTGTGCCTCCTCGCCGTATTTCGCCTTGTAGCGCTGGCTGAAATTACGAATTCTTGGCACGTCGGCATTAGGCGGAAAAGCGTTGTATTGCACCATACCATCGAGCCGCTGGGCATCGAGTCGCTTCAGGAAGCGGTCCGATCCCATGGCGAGTGTGCCTACGATCTGGGTCTTGAGTCCGGCGTCGCGCAGTTGCCGGATGGCGAGGCTACCCGGTTCCTCGTCCATGAACAGCATGACAGCCTGCGCGCGGCTGTTTCGCACATTCGATACATGACTTGAGAAATCGAGTTCGCCCACATTGAAGTAGCCCACATAGCCGTCTTTCGTGGCGGCGGGGAGCAGTTGGCGCATGCCGGTGACGCCACCGCGGCCAGCATCGTTATTCCAGGCGATAAAGGAGATGGGCGCCCAGCCCTGCCTGCTCACGAAATCGGCGAGCGCCTGATTCAGCTGGTTGTTATGTGCGTTGACGCGGAACAGAAACGGATTGTTCTGCTCGGTGAGATTTGGCCCGGTGGGCACGGTGAGCACCAGGGGCAGCGAATAGTCCTGCGCGATCGGGGCGATCGCGGCAGCAACGCCGGACGACAACTCACCCAGTACCACCGGCACCTTGTCCACCGTTGCCAGCCGTTGCATGGCGGAGGCCCCCTCGCTGGGGTTGGCGCGGGTATCGTAAACCTTCAACTCCAGAGTGTAGGTGCGGCCGGCGATCGCGAGCCCCCCCGATGCGTTGATCTCTTCGACCGCCAGCCGGAAGCCATTCATCTGGAAAACGCCGGGTGCTGCCATCGACCCGGTGAGCGAGGTGAGTACGCCGATCTGAAGACGTGCGGGCGGTGCAGCCTGTGCCTGCGCTTCGAGCGCCGGGCCGCCCAGCGCAGCAAGCGCCAGCAATGCGGATGAAACAAGTTGGCGTGTACGTTTCACGATTGACCTCCTCGGGCGTTGCGTCCTGTTCAATATCGATGGTTGTTCAATTTGACCGCGCCGCTGATCCCAACGATGCTACACAGCGATACCAATTCGGCGGCCGTCCGGTTCCATCATGAATGTCCATCAACCTTCCTCTCCTCACACTACCCTGCCCGCGGGCGAGGTGCTGCTCAAGCTGCTCGCGAGCCGTGGCGTCGCATTTTTCTTTGTGAATTCCGGAACCGATTTTCCGTCGATTGTGGAGGCTTTGGCACAGGTTCGGGCCGACGCGAAGTCTGTACCGCGAACGCTGCTGGTTCCCCACGAGAATGTTGCCGTCGGTATGGCTTACGGCGTGACGATGGTGACCGGGCGCGCGCAGGCTGTGATGGTACACGTCAACGTTGGGACCGCCAACGCGTTATGTGGGCTCATCAACGCGTCGCGCGAGAACATTCCCATGCTGCTCGCGGCTGGTCGGACGCCCTGGTTTGAGAAGGGATCGGTGGCCAGCCGGTCACTCAACATTCACTGGGCTCAGGAGATGTTCGATCAGGCGGGGATCGTGCGAGAGCACTGCAAGTGGGACTATGAGTTGCGCGCTGCGCAGCAACTCGAATCGGTGATCGATCGGGCGATGGCGATTTCCCATGCGCAGCCGCAGGGGCCGGTCTACCTGAGCCTGCCGAGAGAGGCCATGCACCAGAGCTGTGCTGCGCCGGTGGCGAACGCGCAGGCGCCCGTCATGGCCGGACAACCGGATCCTGGAACGATGGCCGAGATGGCGCGGGTACTCGCGGTGGCGGAGCGTCCGCTCATTATCACCTCACGGGCTGGGCGGGACCCGCGGGCCGTTGAGGTCCTGGGGAGAATCGCGCTCAGGCACGCTTGGCCGGTCGTTGAGTTTCGCCCCCGCTATCTGAACCTTCCGAACACACACCCGATGCACGGCGGCTATGAAGTTCAGCCCTGGCTCACCGAGGCCGATGCGATCCTGGTTTTGGATAGCGATGTGCCCTGGATCCCGGGTCAGGCCGAGCCTCGTGAGGGCGTGCCGGTACTGCATGTGGGCGCCGACCCCCTGTTCTCCCGTTATCCGGTCCGAAGTTTTCGCAGCGATCTCAGCGTGTCGGTCGAGCCGCTTGCGTGTTTGCATGCGCTCGAGCAGGCGCTTGCAAGCCACGGACCGCCTCCGCCATCGCGCGAGGCCTGGGTCGCCGGGAAAGCATCGGCTCGCAGCCGTGCGCTCACGCAGGCGATCGAAGCGGGGCGGCGTCCCGACTCGCCGCTCACCATGGCTGCCGCCAGCTATGCGCTGGGTCTCGCCCTGGCTCAACACCCCGATGCGATTGTGATCAACGAATATTCGCTGGTGCCAGCGGCGCTGAGGCTTGAGACGCCCGGCAGTTATTTCGGATCCAGTCCGGTAGGCGGGCTTGGATGGGGGCTGCCCGCAGCGCTCGGTGCGCGGCTTGCGCGTCCCGATGCGCTGGTGATTGCCGCCCTCGGCGATGGCAGTTACTCGTTTGCCAATCCGCTCGCCTGCCATCACAGCGCGGCCATGCTCGGCGAAGCGCGGCCGCGCGCACAGCGACTCGACGTCGAGCCACTCGTACAAAAGGAAGTCGAGGTCGCGCCGCGACAGGATCAGCGAAGCCATCGGGAACTGCGCGAAGTCGTCAGACGACTTCGAACAGG
>JALREG010000062.1 GCA_023253905.1 Burkholderiaceae bacterium | reverse complement strand
TCGCTCCAGTCGCGTAGGGCGGCAATTTCCTGCTGGGTCATGGGCTGGAGCGCCTTCAGGGGCGGCACGAGCTTCTCCCCCTTGCGTTCGTCGATGATGCGGTAGTCGTCGGTGAGGTGGAGTCCGTTTGCCGCCGCAGCTGCCAGCGTGGTGGGCCCCCAGAGGATGCCGCCGGTATCGTCGCCGCCGAGCGCGGTGAACATGAATCCGTCATCGATGCCGATATTTCGAAAGCCGCGGTAGATCCAGGTGGGTACGCTCACGATATCGCCTGCGCCGATGCGCACGCTGCGGTGATCGGGGTTGAAGCCCCACATGACTTCCCATTCGCCTCGCACGCAGATAAACACCTCGCAGGTGAAGTGCATGTGCGGCGGATTCATCTTGCCGTGGGGCATGGACACACCGCCCACCTGAAAGCCATGGCGTTCTCGCAGGCTGATAGGCTGATTCGGGTTCTGAGACACACCGGGCCCGATCAGCGCGTAGTTGTACTTGGGCGAGCACTCCGGAATGCGGTAGTCAATAAACGCTTCGGTGCTGTAGCGAAGCGAATCAAACGGGATAAAGCGCTGGTCAAGTGCCTGCTGATCAAGGGCGGTCATGATCGGGGATCGGTAGGTTGGGCGAGACGGTTGGACGAAGCACGGGTACGCATTCGGGTGGTTGCTCGCACGCAGAGTTGACCGCGCACAATAAGTGACTGCGATCGCAACGCGCCGCTTCGAATCTGCTCCAGAAGCAGCGTGACGGTGGCTTCTACCATGGGGGCAACGGGCTGCTCGAAGGTGGTCAGCTGATAAGCGGGCCAGCAAGACTGCGGCACATTGTCGAAGCCCACCACCGACACCTCTTCAGGCACGCGCACCGAAAGCTGGTGACGCAGGGTGTCGATGACGGCGAGTGCCATCTGGTCACTAGCTGCAAAGACCGCATCCGGAGCCTTCCGGCGCGAGCGAAACAGCGCCCGGGTTGCCTCGGCGGCCTGGTCGGCGTCATACCCCCCCACTGCACGCGCGAACAGGTGCTGTGAGCCCTGAGCAAGACCCTGGATCAAGCCACGTTCACGTTCGAGGTTGGTCGAGGAGTCTTCGCGGCCGGCGATAAAGGCGATTCTCGAATGACCCAGCGCGATCAGGTGCTGCGCGAGCAACCGCCCACCACGGACATTGTCACCGCGAACCGAGCTGACCGCGGGCGAGCCGCGGCGTCTTGCCATGACCCGGTTGAAGAGCACCACCGGGATACCGGCTGCGGTGCAGCGCTGCGCGAGCGCCGACGACAGCGTGACAGCGCCCAGCACGATGCCATCGACCCGATACTGGAGCATGTTCTCCACCAGCGAATCTGAGTCGGTGTCGTCGGCCACAAACATGAGCAGGTGAAAGCCGTCGGCCTGCAAACGCCGGCTGAGGTGCTCAAGCACGGTCGGATAGAAAAGATTGTCGAGTTGCGACACCACCAGGCCGATGATGCGTGATCGTCCGGTGATAAGGCTGCGGGCAAGCGCATTGGGCTCATAGCCCAGCACCTGCGCCGCGCGTAAAACCTTTGCACGGGTGGCAGCGCCTACGCTGGCTCCAGGCGTAAAGGTGCGGCTGACCGCCGATTGAGATACCCCGGCATGGCGCGCCACATCAATGGAACTGACCCGATCGCCGGGCAAGGCTGTCTCCAAAGACGCCCTCCGGCACGCTTGGCGGCAGGGGGCTTTGCATAGGTATGCAAAGCATTCTGGCAGTAACGCAAAACGTATGCAAGCCCTGCGGGCGGTGCCCGCCTCCGCCCGGGGCGCTACAGCCTGAACACCTGCAGCGCGTTGTCTGCTGCGATCGCACGCCGCTGGCTCTCGGGCAGCGCATCGAGCCGTTTGGTCGCCACGTCGGCCTCGTGCACGCGATGCGGCCAGTCGGTGCCTAACATCACCTGGCTTTCTCCGACCACATCGATCAGATAGCGCAGCGGCGCGAGATCGTAGGTGATGCTGTCGTAGAAGATATGGCGCAAGTAATCGGTAGGCTTACGGCGGATTTCTCGCAGATGGTCGAATTCCACCCGGTCGCCCATCTCGAACCGCCCCACCAGATAAGGCAGCATGCCGCCACCGTGCGAGGCGATCAGTTTCAGGTTCGGGTAGCGGTCGAAGAAGCCATGGAAGATCATCTTCGCGACTGCCAGCGTCGTGTCGTAGGTAAAACCCACCGACCAGAACAGGTTGTGCGGAATGATGCCCATTTTCTCCGCGCCCAGAGGATCGGTGGGATGAACCAGCACGGGAAGCGCCAGCGCATCGATCTCGGCCCAGACCGGCGCGAAGCACTCATCGGTGAGGCTTTTCCCGGCAATGTTGCCGAGCACCATCACGCCGACTGCACCGTTAGCCACCGTCCGCCGCAGTTCGGTCACCGCAGCCTGCGGATATTCCCAGGGTAGCGAGGTAAACCACCGGATCCGCTCCGGCCAGCGCGACTGCGCAGCCGCCATCGAGTCATTGGACTCGCGCGCAGCCAGCGCGCTGGTGGCCTCGTCGCCCCAGTAAACATTCGGGCAGGTGAGCGATACGATCGACAGGTCAATGCCGTAGCGGTCCATCTCGCGAATCCGCAGCTCGTAGTCGAAATGCCCAATCTGCGGGATCACCACCGGCGTGGTACCGCGAAAGATCTCCTGCTTGCCGTCGGGCCGAATCTGCAGGTTGAATTCGCCGCCTCGCGATTTCAGCAGGTCCAGCCATTTTTCGGTGAACATATGGGTATGAATGTCGATGACGGTCATGATGTGATCCTGATGATAGGGAGGCGCGGTTAACCGGGGCATCCGGGCCCGCGCAAAGAACAAAGCTGTCGTCTCTGCTACGATCGGATGCGATTGTCGCCGGGCTGTGCATCCACGGAAAGCCCCCGTCTCAGGCCAGATCTGGCGTGACAACACCCGATATCCGATCCCCTCACCTGACAGCCCATCTCATCATGTCCGACGGAACCGTTCACCTCGTGCTCGATTCAGGCATTGCCTGGATCACCTTCGATCGCCCCCAGGCCCGCAACGCCATGACCTGGACGATGTACAACCAGCTGGCCGCCATCTGCGAGCGGCTGAAGTCGGATCGCTCGGTGCGGGTGGCCGTTTTCCGCGGTGCGGGCGGACAGGCTTTTGTTGCGGGAACCGATATCGCGCAGTTCCTGGAATTCGGAAGCTCGGGCGATGCCGGTGCTGATGGCATCGCTTATGAGGAGCGAATCGACCAGACACTACGCGGATTTGCCACGCTCCCCATGCCCACCATCGCGGTGATCGAGGGTTGGGCGGTGGGAGGGGGTCTCGCACTTGCCACCGGCTGCGACTTCAGGATCGCAACACCCTCGGCGAAGTTTGGCGTGCCGATTGCGCGCACCCTGGGTAACTGCCTGTCGATTGCCAACCTTGCCCGGCTGCAGAATGCTTTCGGTACCCAACGCGTCAAGCGCATGCTGCTGCTCTCCGAGATTCTCGAGGCAGACGAGGCCTTTTCCTGCGGCTATCTGCAGCAAATCGTGCCGGCCGAGGCCATCGAACAGACGGCCCGCGACTTGGCAGCCAAACTGGCAGCGCTCGCCCCCATCACGCAGCGCGTCTCCAAAGAGGGGCTGCGACGCATTGCCGGGGCCAGTCTGCCAGATGACCATGATCTGGTGCGGCTCACCTATGCCAGCGCCGATTTCCGCGAGGGCGTTGCCGCGTTTGTGGCCAAGCGGCCACCGCAATGGACCGGTGAGTAGGGCGCGACTGCCCCCTCATCTCCCGGGTCGCCGTTCATGTTCGGCATGACCGATAGCGGTGCCTACGTGCTCGCCGTTGTCGTATTTCTCGCAATCCCCGGCCCCGGCAACCTTGCGCTGCTCACCTCCACCGCTCAGGGCGGACTTCGCGGAGGGCTGCTCGCCACGCTTGGCGTGATCGCGGGTGACCAGGTGCTGATCTGGGCGGCAGTGGCAGGTATGGCGGCGCTGCTACTGGCCATGCCGGTGCTGTTTGGTCTGCTGCAGTGGGCGGGTGCCCTCTACCTGATCTGGCTCGGCGTGCGTCTCATCCGCTCGAGCGAAACCGGCGCTGCGGTCGTCAATATTCCCGCTGGTCATTATTTTCGGCAGTCCATGCTGATCACGGTGCTGAACCCCAAGGCGATCGTGTTCTACCTCGCTTTTTTCCCGCTCTTCATCGATCCCCAACAGCATCGGGGGCTGATGACCTTCGCGGTCATGGCACTCATCGCCGCCCTCCTTACCTTTCTTTATGGCCTGATTCTCTGCAGTGTGGTGATCCGGGTGTCTGAGCGTTGGGGCAGCCGGCCTCGGCTCGGGCTGTGGCTCAATCGACTCGCAGGGCTGGTCATGATCGGCTTCGGGCTTCGAATGATTCTGGTGCGCTGAAGCACGAGTAGCGGCTGGCCACCATCGCCAAGCCCATCGGACACTGGCTCGGGTTTGCGCAGGGCCCCGGATTTGCTTAGCCTTTGCATGATGAATACCTCTACGCTTCCCATCCTGGTGGCCGGCGGCGGCATCGGGGGCCTTGCCGCAGCGCTCGCCCTTACCCGTCGCGGCTTTCGTGTTCGTGTGCTCGAGCAGTCGCCCGAAATCGGCGAAATCGGTGCCGGCATTCAACTTGGCCCGAATGCATTTCATGCACTCGACGCGCTGGGCGTCGGCCCCAAGGCTCGCGGTCGGGCGGTGTACACCGATGAACTGGTCATGCATGACGCGATCGACGAATACTGCGTCGGCCGCATTCCCACCGGCGAGGCCTTTCGCGCACGCTTTGGCAACCCCTACGCGGTCATTCACAGGGTGGACGTGCATACCTCGCTACTGGAGGGTGCGCTCGAAACCGGTCGTATCGATTTCCTCACCTCCACCCGTGTGACCGCGATCGAGCAGGATGAGTCGGGCATCACCCTGATCGATCAGAAGGGCATTCGACATCGCGGCGCGGCGCTGGTAGCCGCCGACGGGGTGAAGTCGGTTGCCCGCGAACAGTACGTGGGCGATCCGCCTCGCGTGACCGGTCACGTGGTCTACCGTGCGGTGGTCGATCGCAATGATTTCCCAGCCGATCTTCAATGGAACGCAGCGAGTATCTGGGTCGGTCCCAACTGTCATCTGGTGCACTACCCGCTCCGCGGCGGCGAGCAGTACAACGTGGTGGTCACGTTTCACAGCCGCCAGCAGGAACAGTGGAGCGTGACCGACGGCAGCCGCGAAGAAGTGCAGAGCTACTTCAAGGATGTCTGCCCGCGTGCCCGTCAGCTCATCGAGCTGCCCAAGTCCTGGCGACGCTGGGCCACCGCCGACCGCAACCCGATTGGCCGGTGGTCGTTTGGTCGAACAACCTTGCTGGGTGACGCCGCTCATCCAATGACTCAATACCTGGCCCAGGGCGCCGGGATGGCGATGGAAGACGCGGTAACGCTGGGCGAGGCGCTGCGTGTGGCTAACGACGATATGGTGCGCGGGTTCGATCTCTATCAGCGAGCCCGCGTGGCGCGAACAGCCCGGGTCGTGCTCGGCGCTCGCGACATGGGCCGCATCTATCACGCGCACGGCGTTGAACGGCTGGTACGAAACGACCTCTGGCGTGGCCGCAGCACCGAGCGCTTTTACGACGCCATGGAGTGGCTATACGGCTGGAACGCCAGCAACTGCCTGTCCGCCCTCGAACACCTGCGCACCAAGGAGTCCGCGACATGATGAAACTTTATGGCTTTTTCCGAAGTGGCACTTCGCACCGGCTGCGCATTGCGTTGGCTCTCAAGGGACTGCCGTTTGAAACCGTACCGGTGGATCTGCGCAAGGAAGCGCATCTGGGCGACGCGTACCGGAGCATCAACCCTCAGGGCCTGGTGCCCGCGCTGGTCGACGGCCCGCTGGTGCTCGCGCAGTCGCCCGCGCTACTCGAGTGGCTGGAGGACACCCACCCCAACCCCGCGCTTCTGCCTGCTGACGCCGTGTCGCGCGCCCGTGTACGCGCACTCGCCGCCATCGTGGGCTGCGACATTCACCCGGTGAACAACCGACGCATCCTCAATCAGCTTCGCACTTCGTTCGGCGCCAATGAAGACGCGGTCAATGCCTGGTGCGGCCAGTGGATTGCCGATGGATTTGATGCCTACATGGCGTTTCTTGCACACTCGCCGGCGGGCAGCCGCTTCAGCTGGGGCAACCAACCCACGCTCGCCGATGTGTATCTGGTGCCGCAGATTGAAAGCGCCCGCCGTTTCGCGGTTGATCTGAACCGCTGGCCCCGGCTTCTCGAGATCGAGCGCGAGTGAAGCTGGGCCGCCTTGTCGGCAGTGTCCGGATCGGCCACGTAGATCAGGTCGGCCGGGTTGATCGGATGGCCCCAGTCCTGGAAGTACGTGTCGGAGCGCATGCGCGACTGCTGGCCCTTGAGCAGGGCATAGGTCAACGGGCCACCGGCCGACTTGGAATTGGCCGTATTGTCCACGATGCCCGCGTGGCGGATGCCGTCAAACGCGAGGTAGTGCTTCGTGTCGGCCGGGTCCGCGTCGTCGTGGTTGATGTTGCCCGTGGCCGCGGTGGTCGTGTCGCCGTTTAGGACGAGGCTGTCCATGTAGTGCGCCACCGACTTGGTCAACTGGCCCCGGAGGAACGGCACAAACGGGATGAGGCTGTCCTCGTCCAGCTCGCCCGACCACACCTGATTGATCCCGAGCTTGGCCGCCGTCACGGTGACGCGGTTCGACCCCGTCGGTGACGTGGTGTTCGCCGATGCGCTCGACGACGTGGCCTCGCTGAACAGGAGCATCTCCGGCAAGTCGGCCTCGACCGGCAAGTACGCCGTCGGGTCCGTCATCTCGAAGCTGTCGATGAGGCTGAAGATGCGGCTATCCTGACGCGCCGCG
>JALREG010000046.1 GCA_023253905.1 Burkholderiaceae bacterium | reverse complement strand
AGCAGCACCGCACCGGCCTCGCGCAGGCGCGCAGTAACCGGCGCATCGATATCCCAGGGCTGATCAGCGACCACGGTATGGCTACCGCGCAGCGTGGGCCAGCCTCGCGTGAGGATCAGGTCCTTGATCGTGGCCGGAACGCCTTCCAGCGCGCCCACCGGTGTGCCTCGTTGGCGATGCTGCTGCCAGGCCCGTTCGCTTTCGCGCGCGCTTGCCAGTGCCTGCTCGGGGGCGACCAGCACCAAGGCGTTGAGCAAGGGATTGAGCCGCTCGATGCGGGCAAGGACCGCCTGCGCGACCTCGACCGGAGAAAGCTGTCCGCTGGCGTAGGCGGCAAGCAGTTCAGAAGCGGTGAATTGGCACGGGTCGGTCGGGCTCGCGGGCATGACTGCTCCTGATGACGGCGCGGGCGCAGGCCCGCTCAGGGACGGGTTCGGGTGAGCGGCGACAGGTGTCGCCAGGCGAGGTCAGCCGGGTCGGCTGCCATGGGCGCGCCGGATTTGCAGATCAGCACATGACTCGCAATCGGTGTGAAGTCGGCTCGGAAATGGTTCGAGCTTTTCACCCCGATGATTCGCATCGCTTCAGCATCGATTCCGACCATACCCAGCAGGACCCGATCGAGCAGCTGGGTCTTGCCACTCACAACTGCGATCAGCACGCCATCGATTTCCAGGCAGGCGCTTGGTCCCAGGTTGACGGGAGCGCCTGTCATCATCGGGCCCTTGAGCGTGGTACGCCCATCGCTCAGCCGCCGGACCTTGAAGCGGCCCGCAAGGGGTGGCGGGCTCATCCCGGAATAGATTGGTACGGACCGCCCGATCGCGCGCTCGATGAATGCGCCGGTGCCGGCCTCGTGTGCGGCGAGCGCGGTCTCGGGATCAAAGAGCAGCCCAAAGGCCACCTGCCCGGGAAATGCCCGGCCCGCACCCTGGTTGATGAAGGCGTGGAGCAGTCCCGTGGTGTTGCTGTCGCCCCCCGCACCCGGATTGTCTTCGGTATCAGCGATCACGACAGGGGCGCTGGCCGGCGCTGCGAGAACGAGCGCGCGCGCCACGCAGTCGGACGCATTCAACACGTCGGTGCGCCACTGCTCGGGCGGACCTGCCTCGGCAAAGAACGCGTCGGCCGCAGCGCTTGCAGCAGCTGGCGCATCGGCGTGTGCCCACAACACCGGCGCGCACTCCGGAAAATCAGCGGCCGGAAAGCCCATGCAAAAGCTGAGCGAGGCGCGATGCGCAAGCTCGATCTCGCCCAGCCGCCGGTAGAGGCCCTCGGCGGGTTGGGTCCAGGTGCTTTGGGCATTGAGTGGAATCAGGTACGGGAGGCGCCGTACTGCGACTGCCTGCCGACGGCCGATTGCCAGCCTCCGCTCAAGGAGCGCTGCCGCCCGGGCGCCGGTGTCGGCCATGTCGATATGCGGATAGGTGCGGTAGGCCACCAATGCGTCGCTCAGCTCGAACATCCGGGTGGTGATGTTGCCATGCAGATCCAGGCTTGCCACCAGCGGCCGGTCGGGGCCGATCAGCGCGCGCACGCGCGAAAGCAGTTCGCCCTCCGCGTCGTCGGCGTGCTCTGCGACCGCTGCGCCGTGCAGGTCGAGATATACCGCGTCCAGCCCCGCTGTGAGGGCTTCGCGAAGATCCTCGAGCAGATCGGCGCTGATACGCTCGAACGCGTCCCGGGTGACGTGCGCGGAAGGCGATGCCCCGGCCCAGCCCGAGGGGATCACCTGCCAGCCCCGCTCGCGCGCCGCGCGGGCGAATCCTGCGATCGGGATGTTCACATCCTGCAAGGTCTTAAGCATGGCCGCGCCACGCTGATAGGCCGGAAAGCCGTCGCCGCGATTGAACGCAGCCCAGTCGGCGCGGCTGGGCGCGAAGGTGTTGGTCTCGTGCTGGAAGCCAGCGATCAGAATTCGCATGGGGGAGGGCAAGTGAGAGGCGACCGTTCAGCGGCCGGTATCGATACCCGCTGGCGCGCTGGCCAGCAGATGACGGGTGTAGGGGTTCTGGGGCGAGGCATACAGGGTTCGCGTGACGCCCTGTTCAACGATCCGCCCTCGCTGCATCACGATCACCCGGTCGCAGAGTTGGGCCGCCACGCGCAGGTCGTGCGTGATGAAGAGCAGCCCCAGACCGAGCTCGGACTGAATATCCCGCAGTAGATCAAGGATCTGGGCCTGCACGGATACATCGAGTGCGGAGACCGCTTCGTCTGCGACCAGCACCTCGGGCTGACAGGCCAGTGCTCGGGCAATCGCGATCCGCTGCCGCTGACCGCCGCTGAACTGACTCGGATAGCGATCGAGTGATTGCGCCGGCAGTCGCACCTGACCGATGAGCCGTTCGGCGAGCGCCTGCGCGTCAGCGCGTGAGGCACCGAAATTCATTGCCCCTTCGATGATTGACTGACCCACGGTACGGCGCGGGTTGAGCGATCGATTGGGGTCTTGGAAGACCACCTGGACGCGGTGCCGAAGCGACCTCAGCATGCGCTCCGGGCGCCGGGCCACTTCATCGGATCCCCAGAAAATATCGCCTTCAGTGGGGTCGATCAGTCGGATCAGACAGCGCGCGAAGGTGGACTTTCCCGATCCGGATTCGCCGACGATACCGATCGTTTCGCCCCCTTCCAGCGCGAGGCTTGCATCCTTCAGCGCGGCGGTTTCCTGGCGGCGCCCCACCCAATCACGGCTCACATAGGTCTTACCGACCGCATGGGCTGATAACCGGGTTACGGCGGGTGGCCGCTCGCGTGGCGCGGGCGGGGTCATGCCGGGTACCGCGGCGAGAAGCATGCGGGTGTACTCGGCCGATGGGGTGTGCAGAATCTGATCCCTGGGCCCCTGCTCGACGCAGCGCCCTTCATGCATCACCAGGATATCGTCGGCGATCTCGGCCACCACGCCCATGTCATGCGTGATGAACAGCACCGCGCTGCCCTGGTCACGCTGCAGTTCTGCAATCAGGGTCAGAATTTCCTTCTGGGTGGTGACATCGAGCGCGGTGGTGGGCTCGTCACAGATGAGGAGGGCCGGCTTGAGAATGACCGCCATCGCGATCACGATCCGCTGGCGCTGGCCGCCGCTCAACTGATGGGGGTAGCTGTGAAGAATGCGGTCAGGCTCGCTCAGGTGCACGCGTTCAAGCACGGCGCGAATGGCGCGCAGGCGCTCGGCCAAGGATTCTCGCGTGTGGGTTCGAAGGAGTTCGTCAATCTGGTCGCCGCAGCGCATGACCGGATTGAGAGCGGTCATGGGCTCCTGAAACACCATTCCCATGGCCTTGCCGCGCAGTGCTCGCAGGCGAGCGCGATCGGCCTCGAGGAGCGACTCTCCCTCAAGACGGATACGGCCCGCAGTTACCCGCAACTCGCGAGGGAGCAGTCCCATCACCGAGGTGGCCATCACCGATTTTCCCGAGCCCGACTCGCCCACCACACAAAGGGTACGCCCAGGTTCGATCGCAAGCGACAGCGACGTGACCGCGTGCGTGCGATCGCCGCCTGGCGGGAGCGCGATGTCGAGCTGATCGATCTCCAGGGTGGCGATACAGGTCACCGTTTGGCAAATTTTGGATCGAGCACGTCGCGCAGACCATCACCCAGCAGATTGAGCGCGAGCACGGTGGGAACCAGGAACAACGCTGGATACAGCACATTGCCTGGGTACTGACTGAACTGCGTACGGCCCTCGGCCATGATGTTGCCCCAGGTGGGGATTTCGGCTGGCAGCCCCAGGCCGAGAAAACTCAGAATGGCTTCGAGCAGCACGGCTGACGCTGCAACGAACGTGCCCTGTACCAGCAGGGGCGCGAGTGCGTTGGGCAGGATATGCCTGAGAAGAATCGCTGGCGTGGGGGTGGCGAGCGCGCGGGCGGCTTCCACGAACGGCTCTTCGCGCAGGGTGAGCACAAGCGAGCGTACCAGCCGCGACACCCGCGGAATTTCGGGGATTGCGATCGCGACCACCACGGTTGTGATGCTGGCTCCGAGCGCTGCCACCAGCGCAATTGCAAGCAGGATCGCAGGGATCGCCATCAGCCCGTCCATGATGCGCATCAGGACCAGATCGGCGGCGCGGAAGTAGCCCGCGAGCATGCCGATTGCACCGCCTGCGATAAGGGCGAGGAGTGCTGTGCTGATCGCGACCAGCAGCGAGACGCGCGCGCCGTAGAGCACTCGGCTGTACAAGTCGCGCCCGAAATTATCGGTGCCC
>JALREG010000168.1 GCA_023253905.1 Burkholderiaceae bacterium | reverse complement strand
TGGACCGTGATGCCGATCTGGTTGAGGTGGCGCGCGACTGTGCCTCGCACATGCTGATCCACGCACCACAGCAGGTCGATGCGCACATTACCCGCTGGCTGGGTGCGCGCGAGGAGTTTCTCAAGGCCTGATCCTGGCTGCGGGTTGGCCGTGCGCCTTGGTATCATCGGACGGTCATGACGCTGACCGAACTCAAATACATCGTGGCCGTGGCAAGAGAGCGGCATTTCGGGCGCGCCGCCGAGGCGTGTTTCGTGAGCCAGCCCACGCTGTCGGTCGCCATCCGAAAGCTCGAAGAAGAGCTGGGCGTGCAGCTGTTCGAACGCGGTTCGTCGGAAGTTTCAGTTACGCCCATCGGCACCCAAATCATCGAGCAGGCGCAGCGCGTGCTCGAGCAGGCCGCTGCAGTGAAGGAAATCGCCAAGCACGGTAAAGACCCGCTTTCCGGGCCGGTCAAGGTGGGTGTCATCTACACCATCGGCCCATATCTTCTGCCACAGCTGGTCCGGCAGATGATCAGCGACGCGCCTCGCATGCCGATGCTGCTGCAGGAAAATTTCACGGTCAAACTGCTGGAGCTCCTGCGCCAGGGCGAGATCGATGTGGCGATCATGGCCGACCCCTTCAATGCCCAGGGTCTGATCACCCAGCCGCTCTATGATGAGCCCTTTGTTGTGGCGGCGCCAGCGGGTCATCCCCTGGCCGAGCGCAAATCGATACCGGCCAAGCTCCTCAAGACCGAGACCATGCTGCTCCTTGGAACCGGACACTGTTTCCGCGACCAGGTCCTCGAAGTCTGCCCAGAGCTGTCGCGCTATTCCCAGGCGAGCGCCGGCATCCAGAAGACGTTCGAGGGTTCATCGCTCGAAACCATTCGCCATATGGTGGCATCGGGAATCGGCATCACCGTGTTGCCTTCCACCGCCTTGCCGCCGCCGTCGCGACGTGACCGATTGCTTCGCTATGTGCCATTTGACGATCCGCCGCCGGTGCGCCGGGTGTCGATCGCCTGGCGGAAAAGTTATGCGCGGGCGCCCGCGGTCGCAAAAATCCGCAACGCTGTTCTCAAACTGAAACTCGCCGGCGTCACCATGCTGCCTGACGAGACGCCCATTCACCACTGATTGCTGCGCCGTGTCTGGCGCGGAGCTTTTTGCGATGACCGACCGACCCGATTACCCGACCGTCGATGCCACGATTGGCAACACGCCGCTGGTACGCCTGCAGCGCCTGCCGGGGGCCGAGCAGGCGCGCCGCCGTAATGTCATTCTGGGCAAACTTGAGGGCAACAATCCGGCGGGGTCGGTGAAAGACCGACCGGCGCTCGCCATGATCGAGCGCGCCGAGCGGCGTGGCGACATCCGTCCCGGAGATACGCTGATCGAAGCCACTTCGGGCAACACCGGCATCGCGCTCGCCATGGCGGCGGCGATCCGCGGTTACCGCATGGTGCTGATCATGCCACTGTCCTGGAACTCCACGGGGACCCTCTCATTGACCACCTCTCAGCCCCCCTCATCCTCAACGGCTGCCAACACCGCGCCCCCCCCTGCTGCTGCCACTTCGGCGCTGGCCGACCCCACGCTTGCC
>JALREG010000251.1 GCA_023253905.1 Burkholderiaceae bacterium | reverse complement strand
ATCGACGCCAAAGCGCTCCTTGACGACGCGTTTACCCTCGCGAATGGATGCGGCCACCTGCGGCCGCTCGCGACGCTGGCGATTTAACATGCACTCGCTTTGAGCGATGATGACCTTGGGTCCTTTGAAGTCGGTGGTCAGTGCTTCGCGCAGGGCTGCGCGCATGCCCTTGACGTCATAGGTATGGGTGATGGTTCGTACCCATTCGACGCCCACACCCCGCACGGCGGCCTCGATCGGATGCCGCGTGCTGCGAGAGGGATTGTCGGCACGCGACGATAAGATGTCCTGTCCTCCGGTGGCGGCTGAGTAATTGTTGTCGACGATGACAATGACGCCATCGGATTTGTTGAAGACCGCATTGGCGACGCCGCTGGTCAGGCCGTTATGCCAAAAGCCTCCATCGCCCATGATCGAGATGGCGCGCTTTGAACCTTCAATCCCGAAGGCGGCTGCGCTGGATGCGCCCAGCCCGTAGCCCATGGTGGACGCCCCCAGGTGAAACGGTGGCATGGCCGCAAACAGGTGGCAGCCGATGTCACCGGCAATGTGGTGTTCGCCGAGGTCTTGCTGCAGGAGAGTGAGCGCAGAAAAGATCGGACGCTCGGGGCAGCCGGTACAAAAGCTGGGCGGGCGCGCCGGAACAATGTCGTTCAGTTCAGGTGCGGCGCGGCGCATGTTGGCACCCGCGGCTACGGCAGCGCTGGGTGGGCGTTCGCGCTTGATCGAGATAGGAACAGCGGTGGCCACTGAAGCCGGCCGGTAGCGACTGGCAAATGCTTTCACTCCCGCGCGCAGTTCGGCCACGGTGTATTCGCCTGCCATGGTGAGCAAATCTTTGCCGTGGACGCTTGTCCCGAGCCCTGCACGGCTCAGGACCGCGCGGATCGCCTGCTCATGATAGTCGGGCTGACCTTCTTCGACGATCAGCACTGCTTTCTTGCCTTCGCAGAAGCGCAGTACCTCAGCGTCGATGACCGGGTAAGCGACGTTGAGCACGTACATGGGAATGCGCGACTGGCCATAGAGATCGGCGAGCTCTTCGTGCATCAGCGCCCGAAGCGTGTTGTTGTACAGCCCGCCCAGCACGATCACGCCCAGCTCGCTGATGTCGCCGTCGAAGAACTCGTTGAGGTGGTTGTCTTCGATGTATTTCACCGCGGCAGGCCAGCGATCAAGCACTTTCTCATGCTCATGCATGAACGCGGCGGGTGGCAGAACGATGCGGCTGGTGTCCCGGCGCGGTGCCTCCAGGGCCTGGCGCAGGTTGAACGCAGGGGGCCGGTTTTCGCGTGTGACAAAACTTCCATGCACATGGCAGGCGCGGATTCGCAGTTCCAGCATTACCGGGGTGTTACTGGCCTCGGACAGCGCGAAGCCATGATGCACCGCATCCACGATCGAGGGAAGGTTGGGGCGCGGGTCGAGCAGCCAGATCTGCGACTTCATCGCAAAAGCGTGCGTGCGCTCCTGCATGATCGAGGAACCCTCGCCGTAGTCTTCCCCAATGATGATGAGCGCGCCCCCAATTACGCCGCCGGAGGCGAGGTTGGCGAGCGCATCCGAGGCCACATTGGTCCCGACCGTTGATTTCCAGGTGACCGCGCCGCGAATCGGATAAGTCATGGACGGGGCGAGGGTTGCGGCGGCGCAGGCCTCGCTCGCGCTCGACTCGAAATGCACACCCAACTGGTCGAGGATGGGGCGGGCATCGGCGAGCACATCCATGAGATGCGAGATGGGCGCACCCTGGTAGCCGGCAACGTAGCCCACCCCGCATTCGAGCAGGGCCTTGGTGACCGCGAGGATCCCCTCACCCCGGAACACTGTGCCGGCCGGGACCAGCAGCTGCTCGACTTCTTTCTTGAATGAACGTTCTGCCATGATGAGTCATCCTGCCTTGACGACCGAACGGGGCGTGCGCCCTGCTGCGAAATCCACCAGACACCCCAACCCTTCGCGGGCAATGGCGTCGAAACACTCGTCGGTCCAGCAGAGCGCATGAGGCGTGACGATGACCTGCTCCATCGATAAAAGCGGGTTGGTGGGGTCAACTGGCTCCTGTTCAAAGACATCGAGCCCTGCGCCCGCGATCTGGCCGGAGCGAAGGGCATCGATCAGGGCCGCTTCGTCGGCCACTGGGCCCCGTGCAACATTGATGAAAAAGGCCTCGGGCTTCATTTGCGCAAAGCGCTGGGCATTCATCAGATGGCGAGTCTGGTCATTCAGGATGC
>JALREG010000208.1 GCA_023253905.1 Burkholderiaceae bacterium | reverse complement strand
CACAGATATTCATCGGAAACACTCCTTTAGATGGGACGATGGACACACCACCTCGAAAGACGCAGCGTAAACCAGTTGCCAATGGCGGTGATTGAGTTCAGCGACGCTCAATACCCGCACGATCGATCACCCGGGACCATTGGGCGATTTCGCTCGCGACCATGTCACGCATCTCGCTGGGCGAACTGACTCGAACCTGGCCCCCGATCTGCTCAAGCTTAGCCCTGACTTCCGGCACGTTGACCGCTTCCCGTACGGCAGCATTGAGCTTTGCCACCACCGTTGCGGGTACCCCGGCGGTTGTTGCAATACCGAGCCAGGAACTCACCTGATACCCGGGGACACCGCTCTCGGCGACTGTTGGAACATCGGGCATCCCGGGCCAGCGTGACGACCCAGTGACCGCCACCGCCTTGAATGTTCCCGCCTTGACGTGAGCCAGCACTGAGGTACCCGGCGACACGATGAAATCGATCTCCTTGCCCAGCAGCGCGGTGACCGCTGTTGCATCGCCCTTGTAGGGCACGTAAAGCAGCTTTGCATTGATGACACTTGCGAGCAGCTCACCCACCAGATGCTGGGTTGCTCCAGGCCCCGCAGCTCCATAACTGACGCCGTCACGCTTGAGTCTGGCAGCGGTGATGAGCTCTTTCAACGACTGATACTGCCCCCCCGAGTGCGTGCTCAGAATGAAAGGGAACATCGAGATCGTCGAAATCATCTCGAAGCTCTCAACGCTCCGGTAGGGCAAGGACTTGTACATGGCACCAGCCACCGCATGCCCGCCCGTGACGAGCATGAGGGTGTAGCCATCGGCCGGCGCGCGCGCAACCAGATCACTTGCGATCGTGCCACCCGCTCCGGGTTTAGCTTCGACCACGACGGGCTTGCCGAATTGGCGGAATAACTCATGACCGATCAGTCTGGCCACCGTATCAGCATTTCCCCCTGGCGGGAAACCCTGAACGATCCGGATCGGCCGACTTGGATAGTCGTCAATCGTCTGGGCATTCGCAGCTGGCCATACGCACGCCAGGATCAAGGCCGACAGGGCTGCTCTGCATCGCTTCATCATCGTCTCCTCTTTTCTGATCATTGACCAAACAGAGCGTTCAAATCGGGGGCTGGCGTCAGGTAGAAGGTTTGCCCATGTGGCGAGCAATCCTTGGCTGGAGACCCCCTTGATTGCCAGGACCGTGTTCGGGGTTGGCGAACGCCCTCAGGGATTCAGTCGATGACCGAAGCGCACGCTCCACGATCTCGCCGGTCAACGCCAGCGCCTGCGCCAACTCCTCCGGCTTGGCCAGTTCGCGGCGATCTTCACCGCTCAGAATGGCGCGCACCCGTGACTGCGGTCGATCAAAGCCAGCAACCAGCCTCAGGGCAGGTATACCGTGCTTTGCAAAATTTGCGTGATCGGAATTCGGCATCAGCGGTAGCCAGATGCCCAGATCGAGTCCCGCCTGCGAAGCGCATCCTCTGAGGAAGGGTTCGAGCGCGGGGAAACCGCTGGTGAGCGCTGTCAGCTTCTCATCGCCCGCCACGGTATCAAGATTAACGTTGAGCCGGATCTGGCTTCGCTCCTCGACCGACAGCGAGTCAAGGTAGTGCGCGGATCCGGCCAGCGCCCACTCTTCCGCGTTGAACAGGGCAATACGCAGACTTGCGGTATCAGGTCCGACATACGCAGCGAGGGCCCGCGCTGCAGCGATAGCCACCGCGGTTCCGCTCGCATTATCCAAGGCGCTTTCCGCAAGCGGGTGGCCGTCGATGTGCGCGCTGATCACAATCCAATCATCGCGTCCTCCACGAAGCTCGGCGATCGCGATGCCTGCGGTGGCATGGCGATCTTCTTCGCCAATCAGCGTGAGGCGCACGTCCGGCGCGCCCTCGATGATCAGTTCGCGTAACTGGGCCGCTGTGCGGGCATCAACATAGGCTGCCGGGATCCCGGGCGCATCGGGCACTCGTCCGGATGAACCCGACATCAGCCCGCCGCCTGGCCACGGATTAGCGATCAGAAAACCTGCCGCACCCGCCGCTTGCGCAGCGTCGTACTTCCGCCGCCGATGAAAATGATCCGGCGAGAATGGATATTCATGCTCGACCAGCGCGATCGCGCCGGCAAGCTGGTTTCCCATGCGGGAGAAATCATCGAGCCGGCCCGCGCCCAGGTCTACAACCGGCGCGACCAATCCCTGGGGCCCGGTGCTCGCTGAGCGAAGGAGCGGCATACAGCGCCAGCTCCGTTCCGGATGAGTTTCGCTCGCAAGACTCGCTCGCGACAGGCTCCAACCAGGGAACGGAATATCCAGACGACGCACTTCGCCTCGCGAGCCAATTGCCTCGCGCAATCGCGAAAGCGCCCAGTCAACGGCGAGGCTGTCGCCCCCGCCCCCTGCCAGGCGGCCACCGAAGTCGCAGAGCGCGTTGAAATCCGCCCAGAGCTCGGAATCGTTCAGAGCCCGATCACGCCAAGGGGGCGTGTCTGACCTCACTGGCTGACCTTGATGTCTGCGCGCGTCACCAGATCCTGCCATCGCGCAAAGTCTTCTTCGAGCAACTTGGAAAAATGTTCGCGAGCAGCGGTCTGCGGCAGACTGATGCCCGAGGCAGCAACGCGCTGCGCAAACGCTGACGAGGCCACGATTTTGACCAGGCTCTTTTCGAGTCGTTGTACCCGATCCGCGGGTGTGCCCGAAGGCAGCATCACTCCCCACCAGTTCTGTACCGTCATCCGGTCAAGCCCCAGTTCGCGAAATGTTGGTACCTGAGGATGCGCCGCCTCGCGAATCGGCGCAGACACTGCGATAGGCCTTACCTTGCCTGCGTTAAACACCGCAATTGCGCTTGCCATGCTGCTGAAGCCAGCCTCAACCTGCCCTCCGGCAAGATCGCTCATCGCAGCCGCTGCCCCCTTGTAGGGGACATGCGCAAGCCTGATGCCGCCATTAAGCATCAGTAGTTCGGCCATGAGATGGGTGAGAGAACCGTTACCCCCAGAGCCAATGGTGACCTGCCCGGGCCGGTCCCTCGCGGCGCGCAATATGTCTGAAAGCGCACCCGCATTGGAGCCCGCTGTCACAAACAGGTACATGGGCGACTCACCCAGCAGAGCGACCGGGGCGAGGTCCTTTCTCGGGTCGTACTTCAGACGACCCGCGTAGAGCGCCGCAACGATCGTAAACGGGACATCGGCGAGTAACAGGGTATGTCCATCCGCAGGCTGGCCGGCCGCGTGCGCGGTGCCGATCATCGACCCTGCTCCAACACGGTTCTCAACAATAACCGGTTGCCCGAGATCGGCCGCCATGGCGTCGCTGATCGTTCGTGCCAGCTGGTCAGAGCTTCCACCCGCGGAATACGGGACGATGATCCGGATCGGCTTTTCCGGAAAAGAGGCCTGAGCGCTTGCGCCATGAATGGTCGCCATACAGAAACTGAAGGCGACCAGCACACGATTCATCAGCATCATTCCTGACTCCAGTCCTTATGGGTACTTATTCGTGGGGAAACTTCTCACCAGGTGCGCGCGAGCGCTCATCGCCCGGTAAATCGCGGCGAACGATTTTCGCGATGCGCAGCGATCCCTTCATCAACATCATGGGTCCATTCAAGCTGTCGGCGCAGGGTATCAGCGAGATCGCGCGCAGGCTTGAAACCCGGTGCCAGACGCGTATTCACGATCTGCTTGGCGCCACGGATGGCAAGCGGCCCGCTGGACGCCATGCGTGCCGCAATGGCGGCTACCGAATCGCGCAATGTCGAGCCTGGGTAGAGCTCCTGAACGATGCCGTAATCGCGCATGGCTTGACTGTCAATCTCGCGCGCGGTGCAAATGAGATCAAGCGCCCGCGCCCGCCCCACCAGCTGAGGCAGCCGAACCGGACCGCCCGCACCGGGAAACCCGCCCCAGGCCGCCTCCGGCATGCAGAGAGTTGCGTGCTCGGCCGCATAACGAAGATCGCAAGCAAGACAGAGCTCCACCGCCCCCGCGAGCACTTTGCCGTTGATGCACGCGATCACGATCTGCGGCAAGGCCTCGATCGCATCAAAGACCCGGTTGGCCATCATCACCAGGCGGACGACTTCATCCTTGGAGAGTTGGGCACGGATGACGGGGTTCATGATCCCCATCGAAAAGAACATGCTGCCCGCGCCGGTAAGGATCAGAACCTGCGTTTGATCATCGTCGCGCAAAGCCTCCGCGATCAAGCCGAGGCGAACCAGCACCTGCGGCATCAGCCGGTTCATGTCGTCCTCACGGTCGATGGTGAGGGTCATTACCGCGCCACTGCGCTCGATCAGCAGGCCTTCGGGGAAGCGTTCGGCGCCCTCGGGCGCAAGTTTGATGGGGGCTTCCAACAGCGCTCTCCTTTTGGGG
>JALREG010000037.1 GCA_023253905.1 Burkholderiaceae bacterium | reverse complement strand
GCCTACGGGTCCCACGGGTCCAGCGGCTCCGTCAGTTCCAGGTGGACCCACCGCACCTACAGGGCCTTGCGCCCCGGGGATACCTTGGGGTCCAACAGGGCCTTGTGACCCTGGCGGTCCTAGTTCGATTACGGGTAAATTAGCGAACCTACACAAAAATGTGTAGTTGTAACCAGCTGGTTGGATAGATAGGAAGCCGGTCGATACAATATCCTTGAGTACCCACGTGGCGTCCACGCCGACCAACCGTTTGATCGCCTCCACTTGCGCTTCACAGGTCGCAAGCGGATCATCAAGCAGCGACAACGACCAAAGCGTTACCTGTACGGTAACGAGTCGTAGTAAATGGTGGCGATGGGGCCGATCATCAGACCCGACAACGCGCCAATCAGGCCGGCGATACCGAATGCGATCAACCCGGCGCGCTCGGTACGAATGCCCACCAGGCGGGCACCAAAACGATTGATTGCGGTTGCGCGTAATGCCTTACCCCAAAGCGTACGCTCGAAAAATACCCAGAGCGCCGTGATCATGACCAGCGACACACCGAGCGAGAGCAGCAGATGCCAGGATAAGGTGGTGACGCCGATATCGAGCCGGCCGCTGATGAAGGGTGGGGTGCGAAGCCCTTCGGCGCCGAAGAAAAACAGACCGAAACCCACCAGCATGTAGTGGGCGGCGACCGCGGCAATGAGTTTGACCAACACGCTCGCCTCGGTCAGCGGCCGGAACGCAGTGAGGTAGAGAAGCGGCGCCATCGGGGCAACCAGCAACAGCGTGATCAGCGCGTGAACGAGCACCGGAGCCTCGGCGCCCGCGAGCCCGCTCCGCGTAATCACGTAGCCCAGGAGCGGGGGCAGAAGGGCGAGCAGCAGCACGCCACGGAGCGCCCCCCACTCGCCGCTCCGGTGGCAGCGCCACGCCTGCACCATCACCGCGAGCAGACCCAGCCCGGCCAGCAGCCAGACGGTGTTGGGCGCGATTCCCTGGCGAAGCAAGCTCATGGTGAGCGCGGCGAAGGCGACCATGTCGCCCGCCGGCACCCAAAGCACCCGCGTGACTAAAAACACCAGGACGATCGAGACCGCGAGTAGCGCGTAAATCAGGCCACTGGTGAGACCGTCCTGGACCAGCAGGGTGGCAATCGTGGCGTTCAAGCGGCCTCGGTCAGGGCTTGTAGAGCCGGAACGCGCCGCCTTTGACCTCGACCAGTACGCGGCCCCGTTCATCAACGCCGTAGCGGTCGGCTTCGGTGTGCTTGTAGACCGCGTTGGTGCCCACGACTTCTTTGCCAGCGATCATGGCGTCGCGGAGCGCAGCGCGAAACTGCGGGGTACCGGGCTTCGCGCCCGATTTGGCGGCGGTCGCGACGGCGGCATCAAGCAAGAGGTAGGCGTCCCATGCGTAGCCTGCAAAGGGGGTGACAGCCCCCGGACCCCACTTCGCCTGGTAGCGGGCGATGAAGTCGGTGGATACCTTCCGAATGGGGTTGGACTCAGGCAGGTCGGCGGTGACCACCATCGGGCCGGTGGGCATCAATGCGCCCTCGACCGCCTTGCCGCCCGATTGAATGAACGCACCGGCCACCGCTCCGTGCGTGTGATAGATGGGCCCTCTGAAACCCAGGTCCTTGATGCTGACGTGGGGCAGCACGGCCGGGGTGCCGGAGGCGCCGACAAACACCGCGCCCGGCGAGGCGGAGAAAAGCTTGAGTGCCTGTCCGGTGACCGATGTGTCGGTGCGGTTGAAGCGCTCGGCCGCCACCACCTTGATGCCTGCGTCGGCGGCGAGTTTGCTGAATCCGTTCCAGTTCAGGTCGCCCCAGCCGTCCGCATAGCCGATGTACGCCGCGGTCTTGATGCCGCGCCGCTTCATGTCCTCCACGATGGCAGAGACCATGAGCGGCACCGGCTGCGGGATGTTGAAGAGCCAGGCCGCCTTGCCGGCGGGAATCGCGACGGGCGCCATGGCGATTTGCAGCGTGCGCGCTTCGCTGGCGATGTCGAACATGGCGGTGGCCACCGGTGTCGAGGTGGACCCCACGATGGCATCGACCTTGTCCTCATCCACAAAGCGCCGGGCGTTCTTGATTCCCGCCGTGGGGTCGCCGCCGTCGTCCAGTACGATCCAGCGCGCCGGCATGCCGCCCAGGGTGGGCGGATAGATTTCGGCAGTGTTGCGGTAGGGAATGCCGACCGATGCATTGGGGCCCGTGAATGTGCCGGTGAGGCCGATGCGAATTTCCTGGGCGAGGGCGGTGGCGGACATTCCGGCCGCGATGGCGAGCGCGCTGAGTTTCAGGGCGAGTTGACGAACCGGTGTCATGGGGGCTCCTGGTCGGTGGATGGGGGCCGATGTGACGGCTTCGAATAGGGTCGTCCTGGGAGGACTGATGGCGACTATAGGGGGGAGGGGGCCAGCGCGCAACTGAACGAGACTGTCGATCACGTGAGAGTCAGAACTTGGGTAGTATCGAAGCGTGGTTTCGGTCGCAGATCAAAAGGCAAGCCCCCCCATGATCCACTGCAAGAAAATCGCTGGCGCCATTGGCGCTGAAGTCATCGGACTCGATCTGCGCGCAGCGCTGGGTGACGTCACCGTTTTTGAACAGCTCCGTCAGCTCTGGCTCGCTCATCAGGTGCTTTTTTTCCGCGATCAGGATCTGCCGCCAGACGAATTCATGCGCTTTGCCGAACACTTTGGCGAGCCAGTGGAATACCCCATGGTGAAGGGGCTGCCCGACTTCCCCCACATCATCGAGGTGAAGAAACTGGAGCACGAGCGCAATGCGTTTGGCGCGGTCTGGCACTCCGACACCGTGTACCTCGAGCGGCCGCCCATGGCCTCCATGCTCATCGCCCGCGAACTGCCGCCGTTCGGGGGTGACACCCTGTTTTCAAGCATGTATTCCGCCTACGACAACCTGTCTGACGGGCTACGCGCCGTGTTGGACGGGTTGCGCGCAGTGCATTCCTCCGCTAAAGCCGATGTCACGCGAACACGTGAAGATCGGGTCAAGACCGACGGGGCGGAGTCCCGTCGTGATTTCACCTCCGAGCACCCGGTTGTTCGAACGCACCCCGAAACCGGCCGTAAGGCGCTCTATGTCAATCCGGCGCACACGGTTCGATTTGCGGGCTGGACCGAGGGGGAAAGCGCGGGTCTCCTTCGTTATCTGTTCGAGCATCAGGTACGGCCTGAATTCACCTGTCGGTTCAGCTGGCAACCGGGTTCGGTGGCGCTATGGGATAACCGGTGCGCCATGCACAATCCGGTCAACGACTATCACGGCTATCGCAGGATCATGCACAGGATCACGCTGGCGGGCGACGTGCCCAACTAATTCGAGGACCTGCTTATGAGTCATCCCACCCCAGCAGAAGTATTGCCCGCCCAAGCTCGCGCTACGCATTCTGGCAAGCCCGCCAGTCGCGGCGTCCATCATCTGGCGTTGAACACCGACGACATGAAGATGACCATCGATTTTTATACGCGGGTCATGGGTATGCCATTGATTCATGCGCTCAAGGTGCCACCGGGTGTCGGCGCGGGGCCGCTCAATCGTGGCAATCCTCCGTTCGAAAACCTGCGGCACTATTTTTTCGATGCCGGAGGCGACACGATGGTCGCGTTTTTCGAATTGCCCAAAGGCGAAACGGGCACCGCCGACCGCAACTCGGTCGCGGCGATGCAGCACTGCTCGTTTACGACCACCAAGGCTCAGTTCGAGGTGCTATTTAAGCGACTGCAAGAGCACCAGGTGTCTGTGATTGGCCCCTTGAACGTGGGCTCTGGCTCATGGTCAATGTATTTTTTTGATCCGAACGGTATTCGGCTCGAATACACCTACCAGGAAGGTGATGGCGACGACGTCCGCGTGGTTGAGCGCTGGACCCAGACACGCGAGGAGGCGATCGCTGAACTCGCTACGTTGACGTCTGATCAAGCCTGGCTGGCGAGCGTGACCGCGCACCTCCCCGATCATCGTAACTGAGCGTCGGGCCTTAAACGAACCGGGTTTGACAGGCGCCCGATACCCTCGATCTCGCAGTCAACGCGGTCGCCAGCCTTAAGAAATTGCGGCGGTGTCATCGCATAACCCACACCGGGGGGGGTGCCGGTCGCGATCACATCGCCGGGCATGAGCGTCATTCCCTGTGACAGGTCGGCGATAATCCGGCCCACGGAAAAATGCATGTGGGCGGTCGTGTCAGACTGGCGCAGGTCGCCGTTCACCCAGAGTCTGATTGCGAGCGCGTGAGGGTCGGTAATTTCGTCTTGTGTGACGACCCACGGCCCCATAGGGCAGAAGGTGTCCAGCCCTTTCCCCTTGAACCACTGATCATGTTGACGCTGCAGGTCGCGCGCTGTGACGTCGTTGATGATCGTATAACCGAAGATGGCGGCCATGGCCGACTCCGGATCAGCGTTTCGGATTGGCCGACCGATGATCACTGCGAGTTCAACCTCGTAGTCGATTTTGTCGGACACCCAAGGTTCGATTTCAATCGCGCCCTGATCGCCGATCACAGTGCTGGGTGGCTTGGTGAAATATTGCGGATGTTGCGGGATCGGTGTCTGGATGCCGCGTTTCAGATCGCCTTCGCGAACATGCTCCAGATAGTTTCGACCGACACAGAAAACATTGCGGCGTGGGTACGGAATCGGTGCGAGCAGCCTGCTGCGGTGGATTTGCCGTATCAGCGTCCTGCTTGATTCGGCAAGCAGAAAGGCGCTGAGCGTTTCGAGTGCGTCTGCTGGGACGGCCGCAAGGTCGACAAGGTCTCGCGCATGACTGAGCGCCGACCATGGTTCCGAGAGCGCCGCCCCAGGTACCTCAGCGGCGGCGGCCTCGACCAGGTCGATGACTTCGAGCGTGTCACCCTGGTCGGTGATAAGCGCGGCACAACGATATGAGGCGCCGTTCTGATAGCAGAGCAACTTCATCCGTCGGGCGTCCGTCAGCAGTCAACCGTTGGATACTCAGCAGGGATCGTGATTTCGAGGTTGTGACAATCATCGGAATAGTCGAGCACGGTGTGCTTGATATTGGGCGGCATCAGCCATGCATCGCCAGCCTTCATCGTCATGACCCCCTGACCCTCATGTTCGATTTTGATCCAGCCCTGCAGGCAATAGACAACCTGCAGTTGAACACCATGCATATGGCGCTTTCGAACCTCGTCAGTGCAGGGAGCGATCAGCTTGATCACGTGGGCATGGACCAGGCCTTCGGTCGCCTGGGCAAATCCCAGATCGCGGTAGCGGGCGTAGGGGCGTAAACCAACGGTCTTGTAGTCGCTGTCTCCGCTGAAGCGGCTCACGGTAAAGGTCTGGGTGACATCGGATAGTTGCTTCATCAGATACTCCGGATGGAGGAGAGAGGCTGAGGCGAGGCTCAGCGAAGTTGCCGGCGCGCCAGCCAGGCGCCCAGTTCGCCTACGATTCCACGCCGGAAGGCGAGTACGCAGGCCACGAAAATGACGCCCTGAACGACCAGCACCCAGGTGCCGAGGCTGGCGAGGTAATTTTCAAGCGCAGCCACCACCAGTGCGCCAACCACCGGCCCAAGCAGGGTGCCCACACCGCCAATGATGCCCATGAGTACGGCATGGCCCGACATGGTCCAGTGAACGTTGGTGAGCGAAGCGAGTTGGAAGCTGAGCGCATCGAGCGCACCGGCGATCCCCGCAAAGAAGGCGGACATCACGAATGCTACCCACTTGTATCGATCGACGGGATAACCCAGTGACAACGCACGCGATTCATTGTCGCGAATCGATTTGAGTGCGAGACCAAACGGCGAAGCGATGACGCGATTGATGGCGACGAAGGAGAGCCCTGAGATCACCAGCGCGAAGTAGTACATGTTGAGATGATCAGCGAGGTTCAGGCCCAGGAAGCGTCCACGCGGCACCGCCTGTATTCCTTCGTCGTTACCGCTGAACTCGGCCTGTACGATGAAGAAGTAAAACATTTGCGCGAGCGCCAGCGTGATCATCGAGAAGTAGATGCCCTGACGACGAATGGAAAGAAAGCCGAACACGCCACCGAGCAGCGCTGCGGCGATCGCGCCGATCACCACCGAAGAGAGCGGGTCAAGCCCTGCGAGCTTTGCGCAGACTGCGGCCGCGTAGGTGCCCGCTCCGTAAAATGCGGCATGGCCAAACGACAGCATTCCGCAGTAGCCGAGCAGCAGGTTGAATGAGCAGGCCAGCAATGCAAAGCAGAGCACTTTCAAAAGAAACGGGGGGTAAATGACGACCGGCGCGAGCAGCAGAATACCCAGCAGCACAAGCTGCACGCGACCGGTGTCGAGTATCGGAATCCGCCCGGGTGTTGCCGCTTCCTGCGGGTCTGGGCGGTGTGTCTGCACAACACCAAATAGACCAGACGGTCGGATCAGGAGCACGATCGCCATCACCAGAAAGACCGCTGTGGTTGAGGCCTCGGGATAGAACACCTTGGTGAGTCCCTCGATAATTCCGAGAGCGAATCCGCTGATCACCGCACCAATGATGGAGCCCATGCCACCAATCACCACCACTGCGAACACCACGATGATGAGTTCGGAGCCCATGCCTGCGTTGACTTGATAAAGCGGCGCCGCCATCACACCGGCAAAACCGGCGAGCGCGACACCGAAAGAGTAGGTGAGCATCAGAATGCGCGGCACGTTGATGCCGAAGGCTCGCGTAAGCGGAGCGTTTTCGGTTGCGGCTCGAACGTAGGATCCAATCGACGTTTTTTCGATCGCGAGCCAGGTGGCCAGGCACACAACGATTGACACGGCGATCACCCAGCCTCGGTAGTGCGGGAGCAGCATGAACCCAAAGTTCCACGCCCCGGTCAGCCCTTGGGGTAGGGGATAGCCCTCACCCGAGGCACCGAAGATATTTCTCACAACGCCTTCGGCGATCAGGGTGACGCCGAAGGTCATCAGCATGCCGTAAAGGTGGTCGAGCCGATAAAGATGGCGCAGAAAGAGGCGCTCGATCACAAAGCCAACCAAGCCGACGATCAGCGGAGCGATGATCAGCGCCATCCAATACGAAACGCCCAGGTGTTTAAGGAGCAGCCAGGCGGTGAGAGCCCCCAGCATGTACTGAGCGCCATGCGCAAAGTTGACGACATTCAGAAGGCCGAAAATCAGCGCGAGACCGAGGCTAAGCAGCGCATAAAAGCTCCCGTTGATCAGGCCGACGATCAGTTGCCCAAACAGGGCGGGCAGCGGCGGGAGAATCTCGAGAAGACTGCTCATCGATGACACAACCCTCAGATTCCTAGATAAGCCTTGACCCGATCAGCCTGCGCATGCAGGGTATCGCGGTCGAATTCGTCGACGATTCGCCCATGCTCCATCACGTAGCCGCGGTCAACCAGCCTGGAAACAAATCGGAAGTTTTGCTCAACCAGCAAGATCGTGTAACGCCGGGCTCGAAGCAGTTGAATGATCTGGCCGATGCGCTCAACAATGACCGGCGCCAGCCCTTCGGTAGGTTCATCCAGAAGCAGCAACTTTGCGCCGGTCCTGAGAATTCGGGCGATTGCAAGCATCTGCTGTTCGCCACCGGAGAGTTTGGACCCCTGGTTGTTGCGACGCTCGAGAAGATTCGGAAATAGTTCGAACAGCTCATCCAGCGTGAATCCACCTTTGGCCACGACCGGTGGCAGCTTAAGGTTCTCGAATACCGTGAGGCTCGAGTAAATGCCACGCTCCTCAGGGCAGTAGGTAATGCCAAGCCGTGCGATGGATTCAGGGTTGAGTGTTACCAGCGAACGGCCTCGGAACTCGATGCTGCCGGTTCGCTTCGGCACCAGACCCATGATCGATTTGAGCGTGGTGGTCTTTCCCGCGCCGTTCCTCCCGAGGAGTGCCACCACCTCGCCCGCCCGTATGTGCATGTCGACGCCATGCAGGCTTTGCGACTGCCCGTACCAGGCGCGAACCTCGCGAAGGGTCAGCTCGGTCGTATCCAGGCTCATGGATGAGCCTCGAGTGCCTCGCTACCGATGTAGGCGCTCATCACCGCGGGGTTGCCGCTCACCTCGGCAAAGCTCCCTTCGGCGATCGTCTTGCCGCGAGCCAAAACAGTGATGGTGTCGGAAATCGACGATACGACCGACAGGTTGTGCTCAACCATCAGAACTGTTTTCTGGCGCTTGAGCGCAGCAATCAGGCGGGTGATGCGCGCCACGTCTTCGGTACCCAGTCCGGAGGTGGGTTCGTCGAGCAGCAGCACGTCGGGTTCCAGTGCCAGCGTGGTGGCGATTTCCAGCGCGCGGCGCTTGCCATACGAGACGCCACTTGCCAGCTGATCGGCGTCGCTGCTGAGACCGACCTGGGCGAGCAGTTGATCGATCCGATCGCCAATCGCGGTGTTGATCCGGGCCTGTCGCCAGAAGACCCGACAACTGCGATCGCGTCGCTGCAGGGCGACGAGCAGGTTCTCGCGTAGGGTCAGGCTTGGAAACACCGCCGATATCTGAAACGAGCGCACGAGCCCCATCCCCGCGACCTGGGCAGGGGCAAGGCGTGTGATGTCGCGCCCCCGAAAAAGTATGCTGCCATCGGTTGGCGACAGAAAGCGCGTGAGCAGATTAAACGTGGTGGTTTTGCCAGCGCCGTTCGGCCCGATCAACGCGTGGATTGAACCTTCCTGTACTTGCAGGTCCACGCCATCGACGGCCACGAAGCCGGCAAACTCCTTTCTGAGACCTCGCGCTTCAAGAACAGGAGTCTGCACGGCTTGACGGATTGCTACGTGCTGCGGGGTCAAGGGCTTACTTGCTCTTCACCAGAGAACAGGCGGGGTTCATGGGTGCAAAGGCGTCTTTGGCGCTCACCTGGCCGATGATTTCATAGAAGTCGCCTGGATACTTGGACGCCGACGGCGCCTTGACGCGAGTGAGATACATGGGCCGCACGAGCTTATTGTCTTCCCGGATCTCGGCGTCTTTGACCGAAAAAACGTCGATAGGCATCGAGCGCATCATCGGAACGACCTTTTGAGCGTCGTCGGTTCCCGCTGCGCGAACTGCTCTGAGGTAGTGAAGCGTACCCTCGTAATCGGCTATATGTCCCCAGCTGGGGGATTTACCCGCCAGTTTCTCGAATCGCTGAGCCCAGGCTTTGGACTGATCATTCATGTCGTTATAGGCGGGCATGACAAACGTGATGCCGGCCGCGTTTTCCTGCCCGATTGCAAGCAGATCAGTGCTGAAAAATACCAGCGCTGCGATTCGGGTGCCGCTCTTTTGCAGGCCGAACTGATGAGAGGCCTTGACGATGTTGACCAGATCGTTACCGCTAAAACCGACGCCAAGCACCTGGGCCCGTGAGGCCTGCGCCTGCAGCACGAAAGACGACACATCCCCGGCGTTGAACGGAACCCGAACGTCACCGAGAATTTTGCCGCCGGCGGCGGAAACACCAGCGGTGGCAGCGGCTTTCGCCGGCGGGCCGGCTGCGGTGTCCTGCACCATCAGAAACCAGTTCTTGCCGCCCTGCTCGGTCACATTTCGCGTGACAGCAGAAGCGAGCGCGAAGGAGTCGGGTGCCCAGTGAATTGCGTTAGGCAGACAGGCTTTACCGCTTAGGTCGCTACTGAGCGGAATCGTGTGAAGCACTGTGCGGTTCGGCCGGTCTTTTGCAATAGCGTTCGCAGCCAGCGCGACGGATGAGCCCGCCAGGCTGACAATGACCGACACGCCATCGCGATCAAACCATTGCGTAATCAGAGGGCCGCCGACGCTGGGCTTCATCTGATGATCGGCGACCAGAAGTTCGATTTTCCGACCCAGAACTGATCCTCCGAAATCGTCAATCGCCATCTGAACCGCGATGGCGGAGCCTTTGCCGGTGATGTCGCTGTAGGCCGACGACATGTCGGTGGTCATACCGATGCGGAACGGCGCACCGCTTTGTGCGGAGATGGGCGAATTGAGGCCAAGCAACGCAGTGGCTGCAACAAGCGAGGCCAAGGCACGACGGGACGGTCCAGACAGAGGCTTAGACATGATGTCTCCCTGAGATGACGCCGATGGCGTCGCGATGTGTGAGGCGCGTCTTCGACAGGCCCTGCGCGCGTTCACCCAATATGCGGCACACTCGATGACTTCGTCAATCAATCGTCTCGGGAGTGCGCATGGACCTCGGCTTACGCGATCGACAGGTGATGGTCACGGGGGCATCCGAAGGGATCGGTCGATCAATTGCGGAAGCTTTTGCCGGCGAGGGCGCCCGACTGGTATTGGTTGCGCGCGGACGAGGTAAGCTCGAGCAGCTTGCCGATACGCTTCGCGATCGATACGGCACCGTGATCGAGGTCGCGCCTGAAGATCTGTCCGATGACAACGCCGCGCCTCGGCTGGCCAACACCTTTCCGGATATCGACGTGCTGGTGAATAACGCGGGCGCGATCCCGGGCGGCGCGCTTGAACAGGTTTCGCAGGAGACGTGGCGCCGCGCCTGGGATTTGAAGGTGTTTGGCTACGTCGGCATGATGCGTGAGTTTTATACCCGAATGATTGCGCGACAGCGGGGCGTCATCGTAAATGTCATCGGCGCCTCAGCAACCGGCCTTGATCCGAGCTATGCGGCAGGAAGCACCGGCAATGCGGCGCTCGAGGCGCTCACCCGAACGCTGGGTAGCAAGGGGCCAGATCATGGTGTTCGCGTGGTGGGCGTCAGCCCCGGCATGGTGCTGACCAGCCGTCTCGAGACCCTGCTGAGAGGGCGCGCCAGCGAGCGGTTTGGCGATGAAGCCCGCTGGGCAGAACTCGGCGCGCACGCAGCGTTCCGCCGACCCGCCGAGGTGGAAGAGATTTCCGCTTCGGTTGTGTTTCTAGCTTCCCCCCGATCCAGCTATACCTCGGGCGCAGTTCTGGAGATTGACGGCGGATTTTCGCGCCGTCACAACTGGTGGGGGTAAGAAACGGCGGCGCTATCGATAGAGTGCGGTGTTCGAGAGCCGTTTGATGCGCCAGTTGAGGCCTTCGCGCGTGAACGCTGCATTCCACGAAATCAGCATGTCCGGGCGCTCTGCGGGTAGCGGAATCTGTGGTGGACGATCGAACTCTTTCCGAAACACGCTCATGTAAGCGAAGCCGCTCATGCTGTCTGCACCCGCTGGATCGCATACGACGTCATGCAGGATATGTTGCACGAACAGGTGCTGCGGTCGGAGATTGAGTGCGGCGATGATGTCCGCATGGCTTCGCAGCACCTTGCCCTGGCGGTGCCACTCACACGACTCAGAAAATTGTGCGGCGACGCCGTGGTAGTCAAAGGTATCAAGCCGGTGGAAGAGGCGGCCCAGCACCTGCGCGCAGGCGAGCTGATCCAAGTCGGTTGAAGTCATTCACGGCTCCAATTCATCAGAACGGTGCGTCGACCGGAACCGTGCCCATTCTGTCGGCGGGTAGATGAACCTCGAGCACCTCGAAGTCGAGGGACATGCCGGTTTCGTTGTGAATCAGTCCTCCCGGGATGTAGCAAGAATGGCCTTCACCGAGACGCAGCTTTTCGCCAGTTTCGAATTCGAGGTCGACCCAGCCTTTGAGGACGTAGACGAACTGACCGTCGCAGGTGTGGTAGTGCCATCCGGTGGGTTCTCCCAGACCTTTCTTGGTCTGCTGAACCTGAGCTTTGAGCATGCCTTCGGAGGCGTCCGCCACGCCGAGGTCGCGATAGGCGAAGAAGGCACGTCGCCCCTGTACCAACGGGGCACTGTTGAGATCGGTATGTACCAGCTTGCCCTTCACCGTTCGAGTCGCGGCGTTTGCCATGAAAGTCTCCCTGTCCCCGATCGGGGTGTCTGTTGCCTCTCAGGTCAGTGTACGCCCGATGTTGGGAACTCTGTAAAGCGACCGACTACCCGTCGAAACGCGCCCCTGGCAAGCCCCGCTTAGTTCGGCTGCACCCCCGCGCGTACCAATAGCGGCACGAGCGTGTCGATCTCACGCTTCAGATGCGCACGCAGCGCCTCCGGCGTGGCCTGATCAACGGGCACCGCTGCAACGCCCATTGCTTCCAACCGCGCGCGGGTGTCGGTATCGGCCACCGATTTCTGCATGCCTTCAACCAGACGGTCGATCACTGGCTTGGGTGTTCCCTTGGGAGCATAGAGTCCGAACGAGATATTGATTTCAAGGCCGTCGACACCGGCCTCGGCAACCGCTGGCACATCGGGCAGCTGCGGCAGTCGACTCCTGCCTGCTGCAGCAACCGCCCGAATCCGGCCGGTTTTTACCTGCGGCACCGTGCCCGAGGTCTGATCGCAGAGCACATCCACCTGACCACCCATCAGGTCGGCCAGTGCAGGAGCGGTTCCCTTGTAGGGCACTTCATTGAGTTTCACCTTGAGGGCACCCATCATCATGAGCGCGCACAGGTGCGAAGCCGACCCGACCCCAGCGTGGGCGAGGCTGATCTTGTCTGCGTTTGCGCGCAGATACTGAATGAAGTCGGGAAGGGTGGTGGCGGGGAATCCCTGCCGCGTCACGATCACCATCGGGCCACTGGTGCCTCGCGCCACGGGTTCGAAATCCTCCACCGGGCTGTAGGGGAGGCTCTTGAACATGGCACCATTGGTGGCGTGGCTCACATGAATCATGAGGAGCGTGTAGCCGTCAGGCCGGGCGCGAGCAACCTTCGCGGTGCCGATCGTGCCCGATGCACCGGCTGGGTTATCGACCACCACCTGTACCCCCAGATGTTTTTGGAGTGACGTTGCGAATACCCGGGTGATGGCATCACCCGGGCCGCCCGGTGCGTAGGGCATCGTGAGGGTAATCGGACGGCTTGGAAAGTCCTGCGCCGACCCGAGGGTCGGTGCGACGAGAAAGGAAAATGCGCAGGCCAGCGCGGCGGTCCGTGAATATAGGCGGAACTGGGAGCGTGAAGCCATCGCTTCTATCCTCGTAGTGGTAATAAGTTGGGGCAAACTGCCTGACGGCGCTTGCCTCGGCGAAGTCTGCCGGACGCGCCTGCACGCGCATCGAATCTCCCCTGATTCCGCTGGGTGACTCGCGCCGGGTTTTCGGCGGGCAAAGGGTAGGGGATAATCCGCCCGGTCTCCACTTCGGTCCGCTCACGCACTCTGATGCCTACATCGCCGCTTCACGACCCGGCTGCGCCCCCCGTGCCGGGTGCCAGGACCGAAGTTAAAACCACCACCTGCTACATGTGCGCCTGCCGCTGCGGCATCCGCGTTCATTTGCGCGATGGTCAGGTCCGCTACATTGACGGTAACCCCGACCATCCGCTGAACAAGGGCGTGATCTGCGCAAAAGGCTCGGCGGGCATCATGAAGCAGTACTCGCCCGCCAGGCTCACGCTGCCGCTTCGGCGCAAGCCCGGGTCCGAGCGTGGCGCGGGTGAATTCGAGGAGATCTCCTGGGACGAGGCATTCGCCACGCTGGAGTCACGGCTGCGGCATCTGCGCGCAACAGATCCAAAAAAATTCGCGCTCTTTACCGGGCGCGATCAGATGCAGGCGCTCACGGGTCTCTTTGCCCGGCAATTCGGCACGCCCAACTACGCAGCCCACGGCGGCTTCTGCTCGGTCAACATGGCCGCAGGCATGATCTACACGATCGGCGGATCTTTCTGGGAATTCGGCGGTCCCGATCTCGAGCGTGCCCGCGTGTTTGTGATGATCGGCACAGCCGAAGACCACCATAGCAATCCCATGAAGGTGGCGCTATCCAAATTCAAAAGAGCGGGCGGCCGGTTCATCGCGATTAACCCGATTCGCACCGGCTATGCGGCCATCGCTGATCAATGGATTGCCATCCGCCCCGGCACCGATGGCGCACTCATGCTCGCCCTCATTCACGAGCTGATTGCCCATGATCTGATGGACCATGATTTTGTGTCCCGCTTCACCAACGCCGGCCAGCTGGTTAACCTCGACCCAGCCAGCGATGACTACGGTCTGATGCTCCGTAATCCGGAGGGGGATGTCGTGAACCCGCTTCGGCCGCATAACTTTTTCTGGTGGGATCGGAACACCGATCGGCCGGTGAGTGATCATGCGGAGGGTGCTGTGCCCGCACTCACCGGACGTTTCACCATGCCTGATGGCACCCCCGCTGCGCCGGCCTTTGAGCTGCTCAAGGCCCGGATGGCCGACTGCACGCCCGATTGGGCAGCAACCATCACCGGCATTTCAGCCGACACCCTTCGAAAGCTTGCGCAGGAGATCGGCACCGCTGCGCGCGACCACCGGATTTCACTCCCGATCGCCTGGACCGATAGTTGGGGGGGAAAGCATGCGTCGGTGAGCGGCAGCCCCGTGGCGTTTCATGCCATGCGCGGACTGGCCGCGCACAGCAATGGCTTTCAGACCATCCGTGCGCTCGCCATTTTGATGAGTCTGCTCGGCACGATCGATCGCCCGGGCGGCTTTCGGCACAAGTCGCCGTATCCGAGGGCGGTGCCCCCCAACATGCGGCCGCCCAAGGGGCCCGATGCGGTCAAGCCCGACACGCCATTAAACGGTGCGCCGCTCGGTTGGCCCGAAGGCCCCGATGACCTGTTCGTCGACGCTGCGGGCGAGCCTGTTCGAATCGACAAAGGCTTCAGCTGGGAGCATCCGCTCTCGGCGCACGGATTGATGCACAACGCGATCACCAATGCCTGGCGCGGCGATCCTTATCCCATTGACACGCTGATGCTCTTCATGGCCAACATGGCCTGGAACTCGACGATGAACACGTCCGAGGTCCGCAAGATGCTGTGCGACAAGACCGAGAGCGGTGACTACAAGATCCCCTTTCTCGTGGTGTGCGATGCGTTTCATTCGGAGACCACCGCCTACGCCGACCTGCTGCTGCCGGACACCACATACCTCGAGCGCCACGACTGCATGTCGCTGCTCGACCGGCCCATCAGCGAATTCGATGGTCCGGTGGATTCGGTGCGTATTCCGGTACTTCCGCCCACCGGGCAATGCAAGCCCTTTCAGGAAGTGCTGGTCGAACTTGCTTCGCGACTTGGGTTTCCTGCCTTTGTTAACGCCGATGGTGCTCGCAAGTATCGTGACTACCCCGACTTTGTGGTGCGCTATGAAACCGCGCCAGGGTCGGGCATCGGTTTTCTGGCCGGGTGGCGGGGCGAGAACGGCGACAAGGCGCTTCGTGGCGAGCCCAATCCACGGCAGTGGGAGATGTATGCGCAAAATAATTGCGTTTTTCATCACCGCCTGCCGCCAGAGTTCCAGTACATGCGCAACTGGAACCAGGGCTACCTTGATTGGGCACAGTCGGTGGGGCTGCGTCGCGATCGCGATCCGATCGTGATCCATCTGTACTCCGAGTTCCTGCAGCGATTCAGGTTGGCCGCAGAAGGCCGCCATCCGGGAAAGCAACCGCCCGAGCGGCTTCGCGAGCGCGTGGCACGGTTTTTCGATCCGTTACCGTTTTTCTATACGCCGCTTGAGTGGCAGGTCACCGACACTGCGCGGTTTCCGCTCCATGCGGTCACCCAGCGCCCGATGGCGATGTACCACTCATGGGACTCGCAGAACGCCTGGCTGCGACAGATCCACACTTACAATTTTCTCTACGTGAACACACGTACCGCGCTCGCGGCCGGCATTGCCGATGGTGCATGGATGTGGATCGAGTCGGAATGGGGGAAGGTGCGCTGCCTGTGCAGGCACAGCGAAGCGGTGGAGCCGAATACGGTCTGGACCTGGAATGCCATCGGCAAGCAGCGCGGCGCCTGGAGCCTGAGCTCTGATGCCAATGAATCGCAGCAGGGTTTTCTGCTCAACCATCTTATTCGGGAGGAACTCCCGATTGGCGAAGCCGAGGCATTGATGTCCAACTCCGACCCGATCACCGGGCAGGCGGCCTGGTATGACGTTCGGGTTCGTATTACCCCGGCGGGGCCAGACGAGCCCGCCGAGAGCTTTCCGCAGTTTGAAGCGATGCGGCCGGTGGCGGGGATGCCAGCCAAGGCGCCGCGTCGGCTGGGATGGATGGCAGGCCTCATGAAGGTGATCCGATGACACAGCTCGCCTTGGTCATTGACTTGAATGTATGTGTGGGGTGCCACGCCTGCGTCACCAGCTGCAAGCAGTGGAATACGTCCGGGTCGGCGGGGCCGCTTACTGACGACAACCCCTACGGCGCTGATCCGATCGGAAGCTTTTTCAACCGGGTACAAACCTTCGAAGTGGGTGAATATCCCGACACCCAGACGGTGCACTTCCCGAAGAGCTGTCTCCATTGCGAGGATCCGCCCTGCGTTCCGGTGTGCCCCACCGGCGCCAGTTACAAGCGGAAAGAAGACGGCATCGTTCTGGTCGACTATGACAAGTGCATCGGCTGCAAATATTGCAGCTGGGCGTGTCCGTATGGGGCCCGGGAAATTGACGAGGCGAGTCAGGTCATGACCAAGTGCACGCTCTGTGTCGACCGCATCAGCGACACCAGCCTGCCCGAGGCCGAGCGCAAGCCTGCGTGTGTGATGGCCTGTCCGACCAATGCCCGGTTGTTTGGTGATGTCCACGATCCGGATTCCGCGGTGTCGGAGGCAATCCGTGAACGCGGCGGCTATGAACTGATGCCCGAGTGGGGCACGCGCCCGGCTAATCGCTCTCTTCCAAGACGCCAGGGTGATTGATGCAGCCCGCTTTTTCAGTCATTTTTCTGACGGTACTGATTGGCGCTGGGCAGGGTCTGTTTCTGGCGCTCTTCGCATGCGAATTGGGCGGGTTCGGTGCCGCCACAGCCGAGCGTCTGATCCTGGCCCAGGGGGGCGGGCTCGCCGTGTTCCTGAGTGCGCTTGGGTTGCTCGCTTCGTTCTTTCACCTGGGACGCCCCGAGCGGGCCTGGCGTGCGGCCACCATGTGGCGGACCTCATGGCTGTCGCGTGAGGTGATTGTCCTGCCCCTCTTCATGGCCGTTTGTGCGGGCTGGGCGCTCGGGCATGCATGGGGTGCCGCGGGAACACGCATCCTGGGCATGGCCGCGGTCATCGTGTGCCTTGGCCTTTTTGTCTGCACGGCGATGATCTATGCATCGCTCAAATTTCTTCAGGAGTGGGCAAGCCCGCTCACGGTGGTGAACTATCTGGCGATAGGGTGCGCATCGGGCACCACGCTGGCGGCAGCGTTTGCGAGCTTCGTGGCTCCGGTATTGGTCCCCGCGCTCACGGTCTCGGCTGGGGTGCTCACGCTGGTCGCCCTGGCCACCCGTGTGGCCTCGCTCCTGCGCAATGCCCGGTTGAAGCCTCGCTCAAGCGTACAAAGCGCGATCGGCGTTCGGCACCCGGTGGTCCGGCAGCGAGCGCAGGGATTCATGGGGGGCTCCTACGCCACGCGCGAGTTTTTTCACGGACGAAGCGCAGCGCTGCTTCGCAGCATCAAGTGGTTCTTTCTGGTGGCTGGTTTTTTGCTGCCTGCCGCGCTGCTGGTGGGATTCGAACCGTCGCGAGGCGTGCTGCTGCTCGCGGTGGTGGTGCAGTTCACCGGCTTGATCGCTGAGCGCTGGTTCTTTTTTGCACAGGCCAACCACCCGCAAAATCTGTACTACCAGACCATCTCATGAGGCGGCTCCCCAGCCGCCGCCGCCAGCGGTTGTCAGTTCGAGTCCGTCGCCGGCATTAAGGGGATGGGGGCCGCTCTTCGCGCCAAGATCAATACGCCGGCCGTCGCGGATCAGGGTGAAGCGCGCGCACGCACCGTCGTGCGCGCCGGCTGCGCCGCGCGCGGGTGTGTTGGTGCGCTCGCCAAGCACCGAGGCCTGCACGCCATCTGCGAGACAGACCAGCGATTTTCGAACGCCGCTGCCACCCGCGTGCCGACCTGCGCCGCCGGAGTCGCGAACGATGGAGTAGTCGGTGAACCGCACTGGAATCTGCGCTTCTACGTTTTCGATCGGCAGGTTCATGGTGTTACCCATATGAACCCTGATGCCATGTGCGCCCGGCCCGTACGACGTGGCACCGCCACCCCCACCCACTGTTTCGTAGTGCACGAAGCGTCTGCCTGAGCGGGGGTCAAGGCCGCCCAGCGTGTAGACGCAGGCTGATCCGTAACTGCCGCCAGGAACCACCTCTGGCCAGGCCTTGGCCAGTGCACCAAACAGAATATCGACCATGCGGTTTGAGGTTTCGGTGTTGGCCGCGACCACCGGTGCCGGGTTGGTGGCATTGACGATGGAGCCGATGGGTGCGGTGATTTCGACGTCGGCATAAACCCCAGCGTTGGGTGCAATGTCGCCTCCCAGGAAGCTCAGCACCGTGTAGTAGACGGCTGCGCAGGTGACCGGATAGGGCGCATTGATGGGTCCCGGCACGCAGGGCGATGAACCGGTGAAATCGACATGGAGCGACCCAGCCGCCTTAGTGATCCGCACCTTGATGAGCGGTCGGCAGTTGGGGTCGATGCCGTCGCCATCCAGGCGCTCCTCATGGTCGACCACAGCGTCGGCGAGTTTTGACAAACGATCCTGCACGAGACGCGCGCTGTAAATCTGGGTTTGTGCCATCACTGCTCGAACGACCGCCGCGCCATAGCGCGTGCAGAGCGCCGCAACACGCTCGGTGGCACGTACATGCCCAGCCTGCGCAGCGCGAAAGTCGCCGAGCCGGTCCTGCGGAATCCGGACGTTAGCGAGGATCAGTTGCAGCAGGTCACTGCGGGTGATGCCTTTCTCCACGATCCGTACCGGCGGAATCCGGAGGCCTTCCTTGATGATGTCATCGCAGACGCTGGAACTACCTGCCGCGATACCGCCAATATCTGGCCAGTGCAGGCGGCTGATCGCAAAGCCCATCAGCGCATGCCCGCCAAACAAAGGCGTGACCAGCGACATATCGGGGAGATGCGTGCCGCCTTCATAGGGGTCGTTCAGCAGCACCGCGTCGCCCTCGGACCAGCTTTCAAGCGGAAAGGCTTTGACAGCTGCTGTGCCGCTCAGACCGGCCGCGCCCAGATGCACCGGGATATCGACCCCTTGCGCCACGACATTGCAGCCGGTGTCGAGCAGGGCGCAGGACAGATCGGCCGACAGACTGAGCAGCGGCGAAAACGAGGTTCGCATGATCACCGACTTCATGTCGGCGCAGATCGCATAGAGCGCGTTCTTGATGACTTCGAAGCTGACCGGGTCGGTATCCAGCAGGTTCGGTGCGGAGGCATTCACCGGATGGGCTCCTGTGCGGGGCGCTGGGCGGGTGGTTCAGGCAAGATCGGCCGGATGACGAGGCACCCGTCTGTCCCGCGTTGTGCTGCCATGCCCGCTGGCACCCAGACGGTGGCGCCCGCCTGAACAAACAGGGCGGGACCCTGGGTGTGAAGCGCGCCGCCCTCGGCGGCCTGGTAGACGGCAATGTCGCTCCACGACCCATCCTCGGCGAGGATTCGTCGTGGGTTGCCCGACGAAATCACAGCTGGCGTGTTGGCGGAAAACGGCTGGAACAGGCGCTTTGCCGGCGACGCGAGATCTGCTTCCGCGACCAACCCCAGCCGGACGAGTTGCACAGTGGCATGAGGCAGGTCGATTGAAAATTCGCGCAGGTACTGCTGCCTGAACGCAGCCTCGATCTCAGCGATGACGGGGAGGGGTGACTCGGCCTCCCCCAGCGTCACGCGCAGCTCAAATAGCTGACCCAAAAAGCGCAGGTCGGCGTGACGACGCAGGCGCACAGGCAGGCCCTGCGCCCCTTCCGCATCGAGGAGGCTGTGTGCGCGCGATGTCAGCGCAGTGAATGCCGCCTCGAGTTGCGACGCAGCCAGGGTCGCAAGCGGCGCGAGCAGCGCCTGCGAGAGGTCATGTCGAATATTGCCCAGGGTGGCGCCGATCGCCGAAAACATGCCGGGGTAGGGTGGCACGATGATCTCTGCGACGCCCACCTCGCGGCCGACCAGCGCCGCATGCAGAGGGCCCGCGCCACCGGAGGCCAGCAGTGAAAATCCGCGCGGGTCTAGTCCCTTGCGAACAGTCACCAGTCGGACCATCTCGGTCATGCTGGCCGCTGCGATGTTGATGATTCCGTAGGCGGCGCGCGCGAGACTCCAACCCATGGGTTCGGCCACGTGCCGGGTGATCGCCGCCACCGCCTGCTCTCGCGAGAATGAAACGCCAGTGCCCGCAAAGTCTTGTGCAGTCAGGGTGCCGATCACCGCATGGGCGTCGGTCACGGTGGGGCGCTCACCGCCACGGCTGTAGCACGCT
>JALREG010000434.1 GCA_023253905.1 Burkholderiaceae bacterium | reverse complement strand
AAAACGTTTGGCCTTGGTCTGCGAGCCTGGGTCGTAGATCTCCTGCGCGGCGACAAACACCACCCGCGGCCGAACTCGCGAGACATGATGCGTGCGCTCAGCCACGGTGGCGGCGAGCGCCTCCCGGTTCTCGGCGCGGCTGGCGATGCGAACCTGCAGCTCATCCATGGACAAGGGATCCTGCGGATCGCTTCGCCCCACCACCACCTGAAATTCATCGAGCTCGGCGATTGATTGCAGTACGTCGAGCAAGGCCGCCGGATTGATCAGCATGCCCTTCACCTTGACGAGGTCGCGGGTTCGCACCACCGGTCCCACCACCCGATCGCCGAAGCGACCGCAGTGCGGACAGGCCCCGCGCTCGATGGACACGATATCGCCCACCAGGAACCGGATCAGCACGGTACCCCGACGATTGAGATGCGTGACCGCAAGCGCGCCCCGCTCACCGTCGGGCAGGCGCTGCCCGGTGTCGGGATCGATCACCTCGTGAAACTGGATTTCAGGTGCGGGGTTATGCCAGGGGCCTTCTTCATGACATTGCGCAAACGCACCCAGCTCGGTGGAGCCATAGCGATCGAACACGACCGTGGACTGCGCGCCGAGCGCTCTCAGACAGCGGCGCAGATCCTCGCGGAGTGAGGGTGACGAAGCCTCGCCCGTGATGGCACACATGCGAACGCGACTGAAGTCGGCACCTGATTCGATCGCCCGCAGCAGCACGCGTCGAATGAAACTCGGTACGCCCCACAGGATGGTGGCGCAATTCGCCGCAATCGCCTGCACCGCATAGTCGAGCGGCCGGTGCACCCCGAACCCGCCATGCACCGCCCCGGGAAGCGCGGCAAAAATCGACGCGCCCGCCGCATAAGCGTTGGTGGCTGAACGCACGAAGGCTCCCATAGGAGCCGCTGTGAGCGGAAACAGATTGGCGATCACATCGCTTGCGCGGATGCCCGAGATCTCGGCGACCCGGGCAGACTGGAACAGATACGCGTGATAGTCGTGCGTGGTGTTGTAGACCGGAGTGGGATCGGCGCTGGTACCCGTGGTGTAGATCACTTCCCAGAGCACGCGCTCGTGGAGGGGCAGGTCGGGCAATTGCAGCCTGAATCGCTCAGGCGCTTCCATCATGGCCTGCTTGGGCGTAAGCGGCAGTTGCGAAAGATCGCCGACGGTTCGGATGGCGCGCGGGTCGACCCCGGCTTGCGACCAGCGCTCGCGGTAATAGGGGTGACCGCGCGCGCAGAGCGCGAGCATGTCCTGAAGCCGCGCATTCTGAAAGGCCTCGATCACTGCATCGGGCTGCGTCAGTCCGCCCTCGAGCCTTGCGCTCTGTTGAGTCACGGATGCGGTCTCATGGCGATCAGCGCGATCTTGTCGTTCCTGAAGACCTCCTGATCATGCTGGTTATAGACATGATCGCGAAAGGTCACCACACCGACCTCAGGCTTGGAGGTGGTGCGCTTGGCCACCACCTCCACCTCGGTACGGATCGTGTCACCCGGACGGACCGGCGCCATGAAGCGTGCGCCTTCGATCGCAAGAAGCCCGCGAATGCTCTCCGAAAAAAGCGCGCCGGTCATGGAGGTGGAAAAGGACATGATCAGATGACTGGGGCAGATCAGACCGCCATAGGCGGTGTTGCGCCCCGCCGCATCGTCGAGGAAGAGCGGCACGCGGTACCCCACCAGGTGGCAGAACGCGAGATGATCCTCGAGCGTGATCGTGCGTTCGCCCAGGCGGTGAACGGACCCGATTTCGAATTCTTCATACCAATGACTGCGCGCCACAATCCGACCTTTCTGAATCCGAGAGGCATCCGATTGACTCGCCTCGAAAAATCATCCATCTTCGATCAGGTTGATCGCGACGCGCCGCGCGCGTGGCCCACCATCAAAACCCAATCAATCCGCATCGTGCATCAAGCCAGGAAGGACAGGCGATGAACCACCGTATTTTCAGAATCCGCTCCCGGCTCAAACCGCTGGCCGCGTGCCTTGCCGCGGTTGCTGCGCTTTCATCGAGCCTGCCCGGCATGGCGCAAACCAGCGCAGCGCCAGGCGGGGCTGCGTCGAAATACCCAGAGCGCCCCATTCGTATCGTGAACACCTTCCCCGCTGGCGGGTCGGGTGATCAGGTCATTCGCACGGTCTTCAACAAGGTCTCGCAGAGCGTAGGGCAACCTTATGTGGTGGATACCCGCGCGGGCGCAGCGGGCGCAATCGGCACCACCCACGTGGCGAAGTCCGCACCCGACGGTTACACCTTTGTGCTGGGCACAGCCAGCACATTCGGCACCAATTCGGCCACGCAACCCAATCTCGCCTATGACCCCATCGCCGACTTCACTCCGGTCATCCAGATGGCAAGCACGCCCTATCTGCTGCTCGCCCATCCGTCGGTGCCGGCTGCCAACCTGAGCGAGTTTCTGGCCTACGCGAACGCACAGAAGGGCAAGCTCAACTTCGGCTCGTTTGGTCTGGGCAGTTCCAATCATCTCGCCTACGAACTCCTGATCAGTGTCACCCGAATTCCGATTGTCCATGTGCCTTACAAAGGGGGCGCGCCGCTCATCACCGCGCTGCTCGCAGGCGAAGTGCAATCCTCCATGGACGTCTACGCCACCGCCAATCCTCATATTCAGGCCGGCAAATTCCGGGTACTCGGCGTAGCCGCCCCCAAGCGGTTCAGCCTCATGCCCGACGTGCCCACGCTCGCCGAGCAGGGGCATGCCGTGAGCGGGGGCACCTTCTTCGCCCTGCTGGGGCCCGCCCGCCTGCCGCAGGCCATCGTCGATTTTCTGAACGCCGAGGTGAACAAAGCGCTGCTCGATCCCGAAGTTCAGACCCGGCTACGCTCGCTGGGCGTTGAGCCTGTGGGCGGCGCGCCCGCAGTACTCGCCAAGGCGGTGGCCGATGAAGTGGCCATCTGGACGCGGCTGGTGAAAACCCAGGGGCTCAAATTCGATTGAGCCTCTGAGGAGGCCTGCTCACGCGCAGGCCGTACCTCGCAACACTCTGCGGGGTCGGAGCAGATGATGACGGGCCGGCGCGCCTGCTGGCCCGCTCTGCCCATCGACTTGATTGCGCCCGCCCGGTGTGGCGGGCATTCGCGCACGAAGTCCCGCCAGCTCAAAACGGATCGAAACGTACCCGCTTGACCTGCCAGAAATCCGCGCCTATTCTTTTTGGAACATTGTTCCACCCAACGGAACACGCCTGACGGCTAGATGGTTCCGCAGGCGCACACAAGGAGACAGCCATTCCCGCAGCCGATCCGTCGGGTGCCAGCATGCAGGCTTCGGACATCACCCTGCGACTGCTCGAGCATCTCGCGCTCGAGTCCGAGCCCAGGGGCGTTACCGAACTGGCCCAGGCACTTGGTCTTGCCAAGACCACTGCGCACCGGCATCTGCGCACCCTGGTTGAGCGTGGCTTTGCGCGGCAGCACGCTTCCACCCAGCGCTATGAGCCCGGCATCAAACTCTTCCAGCTGGGCGAACGACTACGCGAGCGCTTCACCCTGGGTCGAGCTGCGCGCGAGGTCATGCAGCGTCTGCGCGATACAAGCGGCCAGGCTGTGACGCTCTCGGCACTGATCGAAGATCGGGTGATCGTGGTCGACCTCTTGCAGGGCCACACCCTGATCGAGTTTGGGATTCGTCCTGGCACCGAAATGCGTCTCACCGGCACTGCTCACGGACGCGTCGCCCTGGCATTCGGGCCAGCATCGCTGCGCACCGCTCAAGGCCCCAGCGCTGCCAACCGGCGAGACGCTGCCGCGTTGGGGCGCCAGCTTTCGGCCATCCAGAAACAGGGTTGGGCTACTGCCGCCAACGAAGTGATGTTTGGTATGAACGCGCTCGCCGCGCCGGTCTACGGCGCAAACGGCCTCTACCTGGGTGCGGTGGCCATTGTGGGCTCCGTGCAGTACATCCCCGCCAAGCCCTCAGCCGCTCAAGTCGAGCAGGTCACACGGGCTGCAGCAACCATTTCCTCTCATATGGGCTGGAGACCGACTTGAAAGAGGTTTATTCGCTCGCCGTCGACATCGGCGGCACGTTCACCGACATCGTGCTGCGGGCCGCAGACGGCAGCCTCACGGTCGACAAAACCCTCACCACCCCGCGTAATCTGCTCGAAGGTTTTTTCACCGGGGTCGATGCGGTGCTCCGCCGCCGCGGAATCAGCCCCGCCCAGGTCAATGGCGTGATCGTGCATGCCACCACCGTGGTCACCAATTCGCTGATTGAACGCAAAGGCGCGCCCACCGCCATGCTGGTCACCGAAGGCTTTCGCGATCTGCTCACCATACGTAATGAGCACCGCTATGACATGTATGACCCGCAGATCGAATTCGCCCCACCGCTGGTGGCTCGCGAACTCACCTTCGGCGTCAAGGAGCGCACGCTCGCCGATGGCACCGTCACTGCAACCCCCGACCTCGCGTCCGTCGATCTTGCTATCGAAGCACTCCGCGCGCAGGGCGTCCGGTCGGTGGCGGTGTGCCTCCTGAACAGCTACGCCAACCCCGCCAATGAGCAGGCGATCGCCGCGCATTTGCGGCAGGCGCTACCCGACCTCTTTATTTCGCTCTCGAGCGAAATTGCGCCGCAGGTGAGGGAGTATCCGCGCGCTTCCACCACCGCCATCAATGCCTACACCATGCCGGTGTCCCAGCCTTATCTGCAGGCGCTGCGTCGCCGGTTGGCTGACGAGGGCTATGCCAACGAGCCGCTCATCATGCTCTCCTCAGGTGGAATCATCGGGGCTGAAATTGCCGGTCGGCATCCGGTGCGAATGATCGAGAGCGGGCCTGCAGCCGGGGCACTCGCCGCCAGCTTCTTTGCTGAACAGCTTTCGCTTGATCGGCTGATGTCGTTCGACATGGGCGGCACGACCGCCAAAGCGTGCCTCATCGAAGACGGCCGGCCGCTGGTCACCGGGTTGTTCGAGGCCGACCGCAAGTACCGCTTCAAGGAAGGAAGCGGCATGCCGGTCACCATCCCATCGATCGACATGATCGAGATCGGCGCGGGCGGCGGCAGCATCGCCCATGTCGATGCGCTGGGACTCCTCAAGGTAGGACCGGAGAGCGCAGGCGCCGACCCAGGACCCGCCTGCTACGGTCGCGGCGGCACAGAGCCCTGCGTCACCGACGCCGATCTGGTGCTAGGGCTTCTGGATGCAGACAATTTCCTGGGTGGGGACATGAAGCTTGACCGGCCAGCGGCGATCGCAGCCATGGAGCGTCTGGGCGCCCGACTCGGCACCAGCGCCGACGATACCGCTCGCGGCATTTACCGAATCGTGGCCGAAGCCATGGCCTCGGCCACACGCGCGCATGCCACCGACCGGGGCGTCGATTACCGCGGGCTTCCACTCCTTGCCTTTGGCGGTGCCGGGCCGGTTCACGCATGCGAGGTGGGTTCGCTTCTGCAAAGCCGCGCCGTCATCTTTCCGCCTCAGGCAAGCGTACTGTCCGCGTTTGGCACCCTGGTCACACCGGTTCGGCTCGACCTGGTTCGAAGCGCGCTCGGCCTCCTCAAATCGGTCGACTGGCAGCGCGCCACCCGGTTGATCGACCACATGGAAGCCGAGGGACGCGCTGCACTCGAAGCGGCAGGCGTGGCTGCACCCAACATCCGGATCAGTTTCGGCGCCGACCTGCGCTACTTCGGGCAGCAGAACGAAGTGAGCATCACGATGGCCGCCGACCCTCGGGCAGATCACGATCCCGCCCCCATCCAGACCGAGTTCGAACGCGCCTATTTCGCGCAGTACGGCTTCAATCCCACCCACGTGGCGGTGGAGATCGTGAACTGGCGACTTACCGCACATGGCCCTGATGTGGAACGCCGTACGTCGGGCAGTCCGGCCGCCAGTATCGGTATGCCACGGGGTGAGCGCACCGTCACGCTTTGGGAATCGGCGCGAGCGGTACCCGTGTATGAGCGGCGTGCGCTTGCCACCGGTCAATCGATCGACGGGCCCGCGCTCATCGAAGAGCGTGAGACCACCATCGTGATTCCGCCTGGCTGGCGTGCGGTGATCGACCGCACGGCCTCAATTATCGCTACGCCTGTGGAGGCCTGACATGACGCGAAAACTCGACGGCATCGAACTCGAGATACTGTGGTCAAACCTGATTGGCATCGTGAGTGAGCAGGCCAAGGCACTGCAGCGCATCGCGTTCTCGCCCATTGTGCGCGAGGCGGGTGATCTCGCGAGCGCGCTCTTTGACGCGCGCGGCCGGATGGTCGCGCAAGCCAACACCGGAACGCCAGGCCACATCAACTCGTTGGCCGCCGCCGGCGGCCATCTGCACCGGATGTTCAACGGCGCGCTCGCGCCGGGCGATGTGCTGATCACCAATGATCCATGGCTCTCGGCGGGGCATTTTTTTGATATCACCCTGTTCACGCCGGTGTTCCGCGATACGAGGCTGATTGGCTATCTCGGCTCGACCATTCATCACACCGACATCAGCGGCTATGGCATCGGTGCAGGCGCACGCGACGTGCATGAGGAAGGTCTGTGGATTCCGCCGCTCAAATTCTTTGACGCTGGTAAGCCCAACGAAACCCTGCACGCCATGATCCGCCGCAATGTGCGCACACCCGATCATGTATTCGGGGATCTCGCCGCGCAGGTGTCATCGGGCAAGGCAGGCGGCGACCGTCTGATTGCCATGTGCGAGCGCTACGGCATTGATGATATCGAGCAGCTTTCAGAGGAGATCATCCGCCGCTCCGAAGAAGCCACCCGCGAGGCCATCCGAAAACTCCGCGCTGGAACCTTTCACGGTGAAAGCTCATTCGACGTGCCCGGCGGCGAAATCGTCACGCTCAAATCCGCCGTCACGATTGATACCGACCGCGGCGAGATCGTGATTGATTTTGCTGGCAGTTCGCCCGCCAGCCGAACCGGCATCAACGTGGTGATGAACTACACGCATGCCTATTCCACCTTCGCGATCCGCAGCTGCCTGAACCCTGATCTTCCCAATAATCACGGGTCACTCGCACCCATCATCGTGAAGGCGCCGCTTGGGTCGATCGTCAACTGCGAGTATCCCTCGCCCGTCAATGCAAGACATGTGGTGGGCATGTATACGCCGATGCCCATTCTGAAAGCGCTCTATCACGTGATGCCCGAGCGTGTGGTGGCCGAAGGCTCGGGCGCGGTCTGGACCATCCAGATCCAGGGCAAGCGCGCAGACGGCACGCCCTTCACCTCGTCAATGTTCAATTACTCGGGCGGCATGGGGGCGCGGCTCACCAAGCCTGGCCCGGGTGCCACCTGTTATCCCACCGGCGTCGCAGCGGTACCTGTGGAAATTCTCGAGGCTGCGATGCCCATCGTGTTCGAGCGCAAGGAACTGCGCCCGGGAAGCGGTGGTACGGGACGTAGCCCAGGCGGTGACGGACAATCGATTCAGTTTCGCATGCGCACGGATGCGCCCTGGGTTCTCAATGCGGTGCCCAGTCGTCTCGGCGACGGCCCCGAGGGCCTGGACGGCGGCGGCGCAGGCGCCGGCGGGCACTTCACGGTGAACGGCAAACCCATCAGCACCGCAGGCAAGATCACCCTCGCACCCGACGATGTCGTGCTGCTCGAAACACCGGGTGGCGCGGGCTACGGCGCGCCATCAGCTCAATCCGTTTAATCAACCGGACCGGTTCAAACCGGCCAGCAGGAGGAGACTCGTAATGAAGCAACTCGTGAAACTGAGCCTCATCGCGGCAGCCGCCGCGATCGCCGCCAGCGCGCATGCGCAGGGTGTCTACAAGATAGGAATCGCGGCCGGACTCACCGGTTATGCAGCCACCGTTGATCGTGCCTGGACCGATGGCGTGCGCGTGGCCGTCGACGTCGTGAACGCCGCGGGCGGCGTCAACGGCCGACGGCTGGAGGTGATCGTTGAAGATAACCGGAGCGAACCCCAGGAAGCGGTGACCGTCTACAAAAAAATGATGTCTTCCGACAAGGTGGACGCGTTCCTGTCGGGCTGTGTGTCGGCTGGTAATCTGGCAGCCGCCGGCATGGTAGCGAAGGCGCAGATCCCGATGATGCTCTGCTCGATCCTGCCGCAAAACGCAGATCACGTGAAATGGGCGTTCTCCACGCTCCCGCCGGCCGGGTTCGAGGTGGCCAAGCGGATGGAGTTCCTCCAGCAAGACACCCAGATCCGCAAGGTGGGCGTGCTGCACGACCCCACGCCCTACGCAAACCTGCAGAAGGGATTCGCGGAAAAAAATGCTGCGAATTACGGCCTCACGCTGGCTGGGGTCGATCAATACAAGCAGGATGACGCCGACCTGTCGGTGCAGATCGGCAAGATGAATGCGAACGGCGCAGGCGCTGTGCTCAAGATTGGTCTGGGCGGCACGACGCTCACCGCCGCCAAGAACATCAAGCAGCTGGGTCTGCCCATGCTGATGCTCACTTCGATCGAAGACCTCGCGGTCTTTCGGCCGGTAGCCGAAGTGCTGGGTCCGCAGTTCTTCTTCGTGGCTGCGCCTTCGCAAATTGCCGACGCACTGCCCGCTGGCCCCCTGAAGGATGCCATCGGCGCCTTCATGACCCCCTGGAAGGCCAAGCACGGCGACCGCGATCCGAACTGGGCCGGCCGCGGCTGGGATGCAGTCATGCTCACGGTGGCTGCCATCCGGAAAGCCAATTCATTCGAAGGGCCGAAGGTGCGCGACGCCATGGAAACCATCACCGGTTTTCAGGGCACCACCGGCGTCTACAACTTCTCGCCCGCGGTTCACCAGGGGATCACCGAGAACCCCTTCAAGATCGCGACCATTCGGGCGGGCAAGGTCGTGATCGTCAAGTAAACGGACAAGGCCACGCCGCGTATGACACCTGCCCCCGCGCAATCGAACGCCCCCGTGCTCACGGTGCGCGGCCTCTCCGCGCGCTATGGCAACGTGCTTGCGCTCCGCCCGGTGGATCTGCACCTCGAGCACGGAGAACTGGTGGCGGTGCTGGGGCCCAACGGCGCAGGCAAATCCACGCTGCTACGCGCACTGATGGGGCTCACGCCGGGCAGTGGCCGGGTCGAGTTCGAAGGAAGCCCTCTACCCCGGAACGACCCTCGGGCGGTCACCCAGCGCGGCGTGGTGCTGGTGCCCGAGGGCCGCGGGGTGTTCGGCCCCATGACCGTACGCGAAAACCTCGACCTCGGTGCCTACCTTCTGAAGCGCAACAGCGGCGAATTCTCTTCCCGGCTGGACCGTGTGTTTGCGCTGCTGCCGCGACTGCGCGATCGCCAGACCCAACTGGCAGGGTCGCTCTCGGGTGGCGAGCAGCAGATGCTTGCCATCGGCCGAGCGATGATGGCGGGGCCCCGGCTGCTCCTCCTCGACGAACCCTCACTCGGCCTGGCACCGCGGCTTGCCGCAGAAATCATCAGTACGCTCGCCACGCTCAATCAGCAGGGGCTGCCCGTGCTCCTCGTGGAGCAGCGCGCGCCCATGGCGCTCAAGATCGCACGCCGCGCCTACCTGATGGCCGTTGGCCGCATCGTTGCCGAGGTCACGCCCGACGAGATCGCGTCTCCGCACGACCTTGCCCGCTATTACTTTTCACATGAATCCGTCTGATCGCATCGGCACCGCGTTCAAGTCGGCCGGCTGGCTCGCTGGCGTAGCGTTGGTGATCTATGCATTCATTGATGGCGGCTACCTGGTCACCGTGCTTGGGTTTGCTGCTATTTATGCCATCTTCGTGTCGGGGCTCAATTTCTTCATGGGCTACACCGGCCAGGTGTCATTCGGGCAGAACGCCTTCGCGGCAATTGGGGGCTACACCTCGGCCGTGCTCACCACTGCCTTCGGATGGGGGGTATTTCCTGCCATGGCGTTGGGCATTGCCGCGGCTGCGCTGCTGGCACTCCTGGTGGGCTTTCCCACATTGAGGCTACGCGGTCACTACCTTGCCATGGCCACGCTCGCCCTCGGCATGATCGTTCAGGAAATCGCGGTGCAGTGGGACAGCGTCACCATGGGCTATACCGGCATTGCGGCCATCCCCGCACTCGGTGCCTGGGGTCATGAACTTCCTAGCGATCGCTGGCAACTTGCCGCGCTCCTTATTGCGCTTGCGCTGTGCCTGGGGGTGGCCTCGCGGCTTAAACACTCCCGGCTCGGGCAGGCGCTCGCCGCCATTGCCGGTTCTGAAGACGCTGCACGGGCGCTTGGCATCGACGTCGCCCGGTACAAACTGATCGCGTTTGTGATCGCGGCAATCTATGCCGCTTTTGCGGGCTCACTCTTTGCGCACTTTGTCGGTTTTGTGAGCCCCGAGGTATTCGGACTACACATGGTGGTGCTCGGCTTCACCATGCTTTATGTGGGCGGTATCGGTACCGTGGCGGGCCCGATGGTGGGGGCGCTCATCATCAGCCTTCTTCCCGAGACCTTCCGCGGGTTCAAGGAATTCCAGGATCTTGCTTACGGCGCCGCGCTCATCCTGATCCTGATCTACGCACCCCGGGGCCTGGCCTCGCTGATTCGCCGCTGGCGGCTCCGCCGACCCGATCAGGAGACCCCATGACAACGCTCCTGGAGGTCCGCGATCTTACCCAGCGCTTTGGCGGCCTCACTGCGGTCGACCGGGTGAGCTTTGGCATTGAAGCAGGCCGTGTGAGTGCGGTGATCGGTCCCAACGGAGCGGGTAAGACCACGCTCTTTAACCTCATCTCGGGCTTTCAGCGTCCAGTGGGCGGCAGCATTCACTTTGGGGGCCGCGACATTACCGGGCTTGCGCCGCACCGCATCGCCGCAGAAGGGCTGGTCCGCACCTTTCAGCTCGTGCAGCTGTTTAGCGAACTGACCGCCCGTCAGAATGTTGAGGCCGGTTGCCACCTTCGCGGGCGGGGCGGGGTGTGGGCCGCGCTCAGCCGGCACCGACGGGCTCGTGAAGAGCTGGCCGAGTCGGCTCGGGTCGCGCAGGAACTGCTCGCTTTTGTCGGACTCGACTCACGCGCCGAGACTGAGGCGGGCGCGCTGACCTACGGTCAGCAGCGGCTACTCGAGGTGGCGCGAGCACTGGCCGCAGGCCCTCGACTCCTGCTTCTCGATGAACCTGCAGCGGGGCTGAATGCCATTGAAACCAATGCGCTCGCCGATACCATCGGACGCATCATCGCCCGCGGCACCACGGTGCTCCTGATCGAACACGACATGAATCTTGTGATGCGTGTGGCGAACCACATCGTGGTGCTCGATTTTGGAAGAAAAATTGCCGAAGGCACGCCAGAGCAAATCCAGCAGGATCCGGCTGTGCTCGAGGCCTATCTCGGGGGTGCTGACCTTTCCCCCGCCATCGCTCAGGACGCGGGGGCCTGAACCATGGACATCACACTGGTCATTCAAACGGTCATTTCGGGAATCGGTACCGGCATCATTTACGGCCTCATCGGGATCGGTTTCTGCGTGATCTACAACGCCTCGGGGATCGTCAATTTCGCGCAGGGCATGTTTGTGATGCTGGGCGGCATGGTGACCCATGCACTCCTCACCCACGCCGGGCTGCCCCTTGCGCTCGCCATTCCGCTCACGATCGTGCTCGCCGCTGCGCTTGGTATTGCGGTGGACCGATTGGTGGTGCAACCCCTCTGGCGACGCAACGCCACCATGTTCGTCATGATTCTTGCCACCCTGGCCGCACAGATCGTGGTGGAGCGCCTCACGCTGATGATCGCAGGCGACCAGCCGCGAACCTTTTCGGGGTTCACCACTGCTGCGCCCTGGAAAATTTCGGGCGTTGCAATCAGTCCGCAGCTGGTCTGGATCGCAGGCGCGTCGCTGGTGCTGGTGGCCGGGCTCGCATTGTTCTTCGCACGCACCCGCACCGGGCGCGCGATGCGCGCCTGCGCCATCAACCGCGAGGCGGCTGCGCTGCAGGGTATTCCGGTCTCGCGCATGCTCGCGCTGTCCTTTGCGCTATCGGCTGCGCTCGGCGCGATCGCCGGCATTCTCATCACTCCCACGCAATACACCGCATTCAATGTCGGCGTTCCGTTTGCCATCTCAGGCTTCATCGCTGCCATTCTGGGCGGGTTCGGCAACGCGGCGGGCGCCTTCGCAGGCGGCATCATGCTGGGCGTTGCGCAGGCGCTCGCCATTGTGCTGTTCGGCGCTGGCTTCAAAAACGTTGCAGCTCTCTCGATCCTGCTGATTTTCCTGCTCGCCAGGCCGCAGGGTCTGTTTGGCAAAGCGCATTGAGCAAAGCCTATTGATCCATTTTGGAGACAAGTCCATGAATCTGCACCAGGTTGACTGGAACGCCATCGACTGGAAGCCGGTCCGCGAAGGCGTTGATCGAAAGTCTTTCTCGGGTACCGGCTGCACGCTGGCGCTACACCGGCTCATGCCCGGTCACGAGCCCAAGCCGCACCAGCATCCGCACGAGCAGGTGGTCTACATCCTCGCTGGACGGATCCGTTTTCATGTCGGGGAGGCAGTGACTGAACTGGGCGCAGGCGGGCTCCTGCGGGTCCCCCCCAATACCATGCACTGGGGTGAGGTGCTGGGCGATGAGCCCGTGCTCAATCTAGACGTGTTCACGCCTCACCGCCCCGAGTACGACTGAAACACCGCTTGCACACCGCGTGCGCCCGCCGATCAGAATCTGGCGGGCAAACCCGCCGATCGTCATCGCTGATCGTCTGACGTACCGGGTCGGATCAATCATCGTCCGGGCACTCGCCCCGAAGCTTTGTCGCTTCACGACACGCTTCGAGGGAGAATTTGATGATCTCCGATATCAGACTGAAGGCGGCTGCGCGCCGCCGCGCGATGTGGGTGACAGCGCTTGTCTTTGCCACGGCGATCGGCACCGGGCTTCTGGTGACCGATTGCGGAGGACGCGGCAATAACAATCACGCGAACGGCGCATCCACGAGCGGAACGAATCCAGCAGGCTCGAACGGCAATGAACCGGTTCTCGCCGCCCAAACGGTCGCGGCCGCCGCATTGACGCCGGTTCCCTCACCGCTTTACGGCGTGACCATTGACGACATCAGCGAACTGCCGGCAATCATCGAGTCGTTACAGCGCCTGTCCCGCAAGCCCACCGCCCGCATCGTCTTTGACGAAACCGTCGGACCGGCCTACTACCGCAAGGCGGCGATCGCCATGTCGCAGGTGAGCTACCTGATGGGCGAAATCCTCGACTCGGCTTATGTGCGGCGGATCAGCGTGAGTGGCTATCTCAATCGCACCACGCGCTACCTCGACTCGATGGGCGACATCGTACATATCTGGGAGGTGGGCAATGAGGTGAACGGAGAATGGCTGGGCACCACCTCAAGCGTGGTGGCGAAAATCAGTGGTGCCTACGACCTGGTGAAGGCGCGCGGCAAAGTCACTGCCCTCACGCTCTATTACAACGAGGAATGCTGGTCGCGACGGGCGAACGAAATGTTCACCTGGGCCCAGGCCAATATTCCAGCCCGAATGAAGCAGGGCCTGGATTATGTGCTGATCAGCTACTACGAGGAGGACTGCAACGACCTGCGGCCCGATTGGCCCACCGTGTTCGCAAAGCTCGCCGCAATGTTTCCCAATTCGAAGATCGGTTTTGGCGAGGTGGGTACCAGTGATCCGGCCCGCAAAGCAGACACACTCCAGCGCTACTACACCATGAAAATCAATCAGCCCAACTACATCGGCGGTCATTTCTGGTGGTACTACCGCGAAGATATGGTGCCCTGGACGCTACCGCTGTGGAGCGTGCTCAACACGGTGATCCAATCGCCATAAACAGAACGACCGCGGGGACTTGAGCCCCGCGGTTTGCAGCGTTGACAGGCTACGCATAGCATCCGGCCTTTCACCGTCCGGATGTTCACTTTGCAAGACGCGCGCGCCTCGTCGCCGACCCCGTCAGATCTTTCTGTCCCCCGGCCTACCGATCGGAGCACCGCGCTGGGTGCCACCTTCTCGGCGCTTTGCCTCGGTGGATGCGCACGCAGCAAGGCCTGGCTAGTGGCGTTCCTGAAGGAACTTGGCTGGACTTCCCCGCGCGGCGTCCCGTTCACGCTCGAGGAGGTGGGGATCGCCTTGAAGCGCCTCACAAACGATGGCCTCGCAGAGTCATTGCCCGGTCTAGGCTTCATCGCACCTGAAGAAGAACGCGAGGAGTGGTTGCTCGAGTTCTTCGATGCCGACCTGATGACACGGGCCTGGAAAGCCTGGGTACGGGCCCAGACGCCGATATCGGCCTCCAGCGCCTACACCCCGGTACCGATGCTTCGCGAGCCCGATGAGCCGATCGCACTCGGTCGGCTTCTGGTGTATTCGTCGCTGGATCGACATCAGTTCGACGCCCAGAGTGTTCATCTTCGACTGACGGATGATCGACCGCTGGTGCTCGGTATGCTTGACCCGTTCCTGCCAGGCGCCTTCGCACGAATCGATCCCAGGCGTCGTCAACGCCTGCTTGAGCGCTGGACGACGGTGTTCGACACGTCCCAGCCGATCTGGCGTGGTCTGATCGACTGGCTCGATGCCCGCATTGCGCCCGGCACCGGTGCCGCAGAGACTGACGAATTGAGCGCTGCGCCGCGGCTTGCAGTCGCACGGCGTCGCGCCCATGCGGGCGACACCCAGGGTGCGCTTGCCGCCATTGATTCGCTGGACGACCCGCGGAGCGGGGAAATCGTAGCGCTGGTATCTGCCACCAAAGGCCGCTGGGACGATGCCATCGAGTGGTTCAAAACCACCCGTAAGCTGGTTGCACGCGAGCGCACTTCCCGACTGGGACTGCTCAGTGCGGAGTCACTGCGCTGGTTTCTGATTGCCCTCCTCGCGCGAGCTGAATCCACCGACTGGAGCGCCGCCCGCAAACTCGCCATCACCGAATCCGGTTCGCGTAAGCCAGGGCTGGACGGTTGGGGGCTCTGGGCCCATGCCATCGGCTGCAGGCTGGGCGAAGAGCGGCCCTCGCTTCGCGCCTTCGCCGGCCCGGATGTCCGTGGCCATCGCTCGCGTGAAGATCCCGACCGGCTGCTGCTCGCGGCCTGGCTGGGGCTGGAACCCGAAGGCTGGACGCTTGAGCACTGCCAGGCGGTGCTGGAAGATCTCGCTCAAAGGCAACTGCTCTGCCGCGAGGACCTGCTGCGAGATGCGCTCAGGCGTCTCGGTCTGACGGCACCAGCGCCCGCTCAGAGCCGCGAGCACCTCGCACCCGCTTTCCTCGGCGCACCCAGGGAGCCATGGCGCGACGCGCTCGAGGCCATCGCGCGGATCACCCCCGCGCAGACGCCTTCTCGAACCGCCGTGCAGCCAGGTACGCTCGCCTGGGTGATCGATACCGATGCGATCGGTCGGGTCATCGACATCGCGCCCCACGAGCGTCTGGCAAGTGTCCGGGCGCGCTCAAAGCTTCGCGAACTCACGCTCGCCAAGGTTGCACGCGCCACAGATCTCGATCCGCGCGATGCCGCCGTCGCCCGATGCATCGAGCAGATGCGCCGGGGCCGCAGCAGCTACGGTATTGATGTGTCGGCCGCAGCGGTCGCGCTGATCGGCCATCCGGCGGTGATGATCCGCGAAGCCCCCGATGAACCCGTCGAATTACGCGAGGCGCTGCCCGAACTGGAGGTCCGTCGCGTGCGCGCTGATGACGGGTCAGAATTCTTCGAATTTCATCTGCTCGACCCGATCCGCGAATCGGATCTGCCATTTCTAGGCGACCGCTGGACGGCCGCTAATCCAGAAACAGAAATCGCGCGACGCAACAGCGTGCGCGTTCTGCAAGGCATGGAAGGGCACGCACGACTGCTGCGTATTTCACCAGCGCATCGCCAGGTGGCCGAGCTGATTTCGCGGCGCTGGCGGGTGCCCGTGGACGCGCGCACCGAACTCGATGCAGCGCTTCGCGCGCTGGCTGGCCACTTCCAGCTGCAAAGCGACGCGGAAGCCGGCAATGCGGTGGACAGCGACAGCCGGCTGCGCGCGCAGCTTTCCCCCCGGGGCGACGCCGTGCAGTTACGGCTGGTCGCACAGCCATTTGGCGCTTTCGGTCCGACTCTGACCCCGGGCAGCGGCCGGGAGCGGACACTCACCGTGCATGAGGGGCTTGAACTCTCCACCCGCCGCGACCTCCAGGCCGAGCGTGCGCACCTGCAACAGGTGATTGAGGCACTACCCTTTCTCGCTGACGACGATCCCGCCGACGCGTGCTGGCTGCTGACCGACCCCGAACAGACTCTGCAGGCGGTTGAGCGTCTACCCACGCTCGACTGTATCGCGGGCCTGGACTGGCCACGTGGCAAATCGCTTCGCGTCACCACGCTCAGCCCGCAGGCAATCAGCGTCTCCGTAGCATCCTCCTCAGACTGGTTTGCACTTCAGGGGGAAGTCCGGATCAACGAGGCCCGCGTGCTGTCGCTGCAAAACCTGCTGGGCATGATTCGCGATCACGGCGCGCGTCGCTTCGTGCCGCTTGGCGACGGCGAGTATCTCGCGCTGACCGAGCGGCTGCGGACCCAACTCGCAGATCTGGCCGCAGTCTCCGAATCGAACACCGACCGGCTGGTGCTACCCCGCGCCGCCGCAGCGTTTGCCGAGGTGGCGCTGGCGGGCTTTTCCATCGAAGCCGATCAGCCGTGGCTCGCTAGCGCCCGGCGACTGGAGGAAGCGGCAGCCCTGGAAGTCGAGGTGTCTGAGGCGCTGCAGGCGGAGCTTCGCGACTATCAACGTGAAGGCGTCACCTGGATGACCCGAATGGCGCATGCCGGACTGGGCGCCATCCTGGCCGACGACATGGGTCTGGGAAAAACGATCCAGACACTCGCGCTCCTGCTCGGTCGCGCCGCGCTGGGCCCGGCGCTTGTGGTCGCGCCCACTTCGGTCTGCGGCAACTGGGTCGCGGAGGCTGCGCGCTTTGCGCCATCGCTTCGGGTACTGGCGTTCGGCGAAGGCGATCGCACGGCCATGCTGGAGGCACTCGGCGCGGGCGATGTGGTGGTTGCAAGCTATGCGCTCACCATGATGGAAGGTGCTGCGCTTGCCGAGCGTCGCTGGTCTACGCTGGTCCTCGATGAAGCGCAGATGCTCAAGAACGCAGCCACGCAGCGCGGGCGCGCGATTGCAGCGCTCAACGCCGATTTCCGGCTTGCGCTCACCGGCACCCCAGTGGAGAACCGCCTGAGCGATTTGTGGTCGATCATGAATCTGCTGAATCCCGGTTTACTCGGCAAAGCGAGCGAATTCAATGAGCGCTTCGCGAGTCCGATCGAGCGACAGCGCGATGAGCCGACGCGCGCCCGGCTGCGTCGTCTCATCAGTCCGTTTCTTCTTCGACGTACCAAAGCTCAGGTGCTAGCCGACCTGCCCGAGCGCACTGAGATCGTTCATCGCGTCGAGCCCGGCGAACGCGAGCGCGAGTTCCTCGAGGCCCTGCGTCGTTCAGCGCGTGAACGCGTCGCCGATCTCGATGGCGACGATCCGCAGCAATCCTTCCATGTGCTGGCCGAACTCACCCGGCTGCGCCGGGCTGCGTGCGATCCTCGTCTCGTGGCGCCTGAACTCGGGCTGATCGGCGAGAAGGTGCAGGAGTTCGAACGACTCGCCCGCGAGCTGAGTGCGGGGCGCCACAAGGCACTGGTCTTCAGCCAGTTCACCGACTTCCTCGATCTGCTGGGCGAGCGACTTGAGCATGCGGGAATCGGCTACCAGACCCTGACCGGAAGCACCCCGGCAGCCGAGCGAACGCGACGCGTAGCGGCGTTTCAGGCGGGCGACGGCGACCTGTTCCTCATCAGTCTCAAGGCGGGCGGCTTCGGACTCAACCTCACGGCGGCCGATTACGTGATCATCGTGGATCCGTGGTGGAACCCCGCTGCAGAGGATCAGGCAAGCGGCCGTGCGCATCGCATCGGCCAACAACGACCGGTCACCGTCTATCGACTGGTCACCGCCGGATCGATCGAAGAGCAGATCATTGATCTTCACCGTCGCAAACGCGACCTCGCCGATGGCGTCCTGCAGGGTCAGGATACCGGGACGGTGATCAGTACCGACGAACTGCGGGCACTCCTGGGCGCCAACTGATTCACCGCATCGCCCGCTCGCGACCTCAGAAGAAAGCGAGCAGGCGCTCAGCCACGTCGTCGGGTCGCTCCTCGGCCAGATAGTGACCACAGGCGAGCGCCTCGCCCTGTACATTGAGCGCAACCTTGCGCCATTCTGCAAGCACATCAAAACAGCGATGCACCACGCCATGCTGACCCCACAGCACCAGCGTGGGCGATTCCAGACGCAGGCCGGCGCTTCGGTCGCCTCGGTCATGATCAAGATCAATACCCGCCGAGGCACGGTAGTCTTCACAGAATCCGTGAAGCGTGGCCGGATCGGCTGCGCAGCGTTGATACTCGGCAAGCACCTCAGGCTCAAACGGTGCAAGCCCGGCGTGGCGCCCGCCCAGCATGCTGCGGACATAGTCCGGGCCCTTCGCCGCAAGAAGCGTTTCCGGCAGGGGGTGAGGCTGAATCAGAAAAAACCAGTGCCAGTAGGCGCGCGCAAACGCCTCCGAGGTCTGCTCGTACATCGCAAGCGTGGGTGCGATATCGAGAAGGGCCAGCGCCGTCACACGCTGCGGATGGTCGGCCGCCATTCGATGCGCCACCCGGGCGCCGCGATCATGGGCCGCCACCATAAACTGTTCATGGCCCAGGCTTCGCATGAGTTCGATACAGTCGGCCGCCATCACACGCTTACTGTAGTTGGCGTGATCGGGCGTGCCGACGGGCTTGTCGCTGTCACCATAGCCGCGAAGATCGGGCGCCACCAAGGTAAAGCGCGCTGACAGAGCGGGCCAGACCTTGCGCCACATCAGGTGCGTTTGCGGATGACCATGAAGCAGGAGCAGAGGCGGCCCCGACTCGGGACCGAAACGGACGTTGAGACTGACGCTACCGTATGCTGAGACCGTGACCCGCCTGATGGGGGCATCGTAAATGGACATGCTCGCCCTTTCGTGCGGGAGGCAGTGAGCGACGATACCGCCCGGAGCCGGTAGCGATCAAGCGAGACGGGCTGTGCGAATCCGCCCTGGTATTGACGTGCTGCAAGGCTGGTCGCGGTAAGCGCCTGCATGTGCGCGGCCGTCAACTCACAGAACGAAGTGGCGGCAGGCTGCGCCGCGCCCTGGCATGGACATCCAGGAACGACGGCGCGAGACTGAAATTTCACGATCGGTCAGGTCCCTCCGTTAGCGCTGGCTGCAAAACAAAGAGGAAGAGACAGGTCCATAAGGCGAGCGCGACAGCACTCAACGCGATCGCCATCACCACGCCCAGGCTCGCGCCAGCAGCGCCCAACAAAATCGCGCCGAGAACAATGCCAAGAAGCCGTGTGACGTTGATGAGCGAGCCCGCCAGCCCCCGATTGTCAGCGGGCACGGCTTCGAGCGTACGTTCCTGGTAGCCTACCTGAAACACGCCCATCCCGACGCCAGCCAACCAGAGCGCTGCGGCGAGCATCACCGCACTCTGGGCAGACAGCACCAGCGCGATCAAGGCCAGGCCCGCCACCGAAAGCCATTGCCCTGTTTTCACCAGTGCCGCTGAGCGCAGCCCGGATGAGGCACCGCGATAGCGCGCAAGCCACAGACTCGTCATCAGCGACCCCGCAGGAAAGAGCGCGATCAGCGCTCCCGCGCCCGCCACAGGAAGGCTTGGCCACCCGGCGAGCGCGAAAGGCACCCACAACATGATTGAAAACAGCGTGCCCTGGACCAATACCGACGCGCCTTGCAAGCCCAGGAACTGGGGGGCGCGCAACGCTGACCAGGCGACTGCCGCGGCAGCCGGTCTGGTCGCATGGCCGGTCGCGTGATGGATGACCGCAAGCCCCCAGGGCGCAAGAAACAGCACGAGCAGGGCGAGCGGCGCCCGATACAGAAACACGCCTGGCCAGCCGAAGGCGTCAATCACCCACCCGCCCGCGAGCGGCCCCAGGGCAAGTGCGCCGCTGATCGCGCTCGCATAGAGGGCAAGCGCCTTGGGGCGCGCGGCGGGCGAACTCGCCATGCTCACCAGCGCAGGCGCGCAGGCCATAGCCATTCCTACCGCTGCCCCCTGGAGCGCACGCAGCCCAACCAGCGAAAGGAAATCGCTGGCCATGCCGAGCGCGCCATGCGCGAAGACGCTCCCCGCCATGCCGATGAGAAACATGCGCCGATGTCCGTAGAGATCGCCCAAGCGGCCAAAGAGCAGCGACGATAGCGACTGGGTGAAGACAAACGCAATCACCACCCAGACGATGTCGCGAGGAGTGATCTCGAACGCCGCCGCAATCGAAGGAAATGCCACATTGACCGCAGTGTCGAGCGGCGCCACCATCGCGCCCAGGCATACCAGGACGAGAGCGAAAGCGGGTCGCTTCATCCGTGGTCACTCGCCCGCGGCATCGGCCACCCTGCGAATCAGCTCGGCGCATTCCTGAGGACGTGTCAGCGGCAGCATATGCCCGGCGTCAATCTGATGCAGCCGGGCATGGTGCACCGCCTGCGTAAAGTGCTCGCACTGGAAGGCCGCTGAGAGCACGCGATCCTGCCTGCCATAGAGCACTTCGATGGGTAGTGTGGGCCGGTTTCGCAGCGCGGAGTAGCTCGGGGTGAGCGTCTCCATCCAGGCAGGGATGTCAATCAGATCGCGCGCCGCCGCGAGTACATGTGCCGGACGCAGCACCAGCGAGCCTCCGCCCTGCGAGGCGAAATCAACCGGCACGGGGTCCGGCGCGAAAATATCGGTGAGCCAGCGTTCGCGCTGCAGGCGAGCAACTGGAATGGCCACAGTCCATGCCAGCACACGCCAGATCCAATCAGCGAGCCGAAGCGTCTGAACCAGATGGCGGGACACCCGAACCGGCGCATGCGTGAGCGGGGCGAGGAGCGCAAGCCCTGCGATTCGGGCCGGCTGCCTGAGTGCTGCGCCCAGCGCAATAGCCCCGCCCAACGAGTGCCCCACCAACACCACGCGTTCAATCTGCAGCTGGGCTGCCAGCGCCTCCACCAGATCGGCCTGCGCAGCGAGGCTGGGTTTGACGCCTGCCCGCCAGCTCGAATAGCCCGAGCCGGGGCGATCAAAGGCAATCACGCGATAGTTGGGGGCCAGGGTCTCGATCAACCGGTAGCTGAAGTGGCGCAGCTGCCCACCCAGCCCATGCAGCAGCATGATGGCTGGCGCTCGACCCGGGGTGAGCGGGCCGCGATCAACCACATGCAGCCGGGCGCCAGGCAGATCAATGAACCGCCCGAGCGGTGGTGCTTCGGCCGCCGCCCGCTTCGCGATTGCCGCGGTGAGCGCCGCGAGCGACAGCCCCGCTGCCAGCGGCGCGAGTGCAATCAACGACGGCGGAACAGACCCGGACATGGGCGCCCTTGGATGAAAACGATGCGTGAGACATCAGTGTATCGGCGAATGTTCAAGCAGATGAGCGCCGGACCCGCGCTTGTGGGAGCGCGCTGCTGTGCGTTAGAGTCCGGCACCGATCGACGACTCCGTCCACGCGCGGCTGCGCAAAGACACCGATGGGCGCCCGGTACCGGGTGTGGCGGGGAGCGCTGATGACAACCGGAGACCTCTTTTGAGCACGGAAGGCCCTGGCTTTCAGCCCGCACCCCGGACGCTCTTCAACACCCCATTGGTCACCCGGACGCTGCGGGCTATTGCCCGCACCCTGTTCCGCTTCCTGGGATGGCGCTTCGAGGGTGTGATTCCTACAGGCTTGCAACAGGCGGTCGTCATCGGCGCGCCGCACACCAGCAATTGGGATCTGCCCTACATGCTGATGG
>JALREG010000415.1 GCA_023253905.1 Burkholderiaceae bacterium | reverse complement strand
GCCCCCACGCAGCGCGTGGGCAGCTGACCGGGAGCCCGGCTCACCATGGCATTCGGAGGCTTTGAGCAACGTGGCACGCAACAGCCGATGGCCGAGATCAACACCACGCCACTGGTCGACGTGATGCTCGTGCTTCTGGTGATCTTCATCATCACCGCGCCGCTCATCACGCACTCGATCCGGCTCGACCTGCCCGACGCGCAGGCGGTGGCGAGTTCGGAGTCGGCCGGCACGATCACGATCTCGATTCCCGACACCGGCGTGGTTCACTGGAACAACGAACCTCTCGCCGATCAGGACGCCCTGAGAGCAAAACTTCGTGAAGCCGCGGCCGCCCAACCGCAGCCGGCCGTGCATCTGAGAGCCGACCGTGACACGCGCTACCAGATCATCGCCGAGGTGATGTCAGCCGCCCAGCAGGCGGGCATCCGCACCCTTGCCTTTTTGACCGATCCCGCGCAGGCAACGGGGCGCGCCAATCGTTAACCCCCGCCCATCATCGGAAACGCACGGACATCAACGCGCGCGCGGCACGGCCGCATCAATCAACGCACAGACCCGAGCGAGCGACTCGAGCACTGGCGGCGAAGGCCGTTCAAGCGCCGGCTCCTCCAGTCGGACAAAGCGTGCAGAGCCGGGATGCGTTCCCACCAGCCCCAGCTGTCGCCAGCGCGAATCGGTTGATCCCTGAACCGTCGACAGGATGAGCTGCGGTGCCGCTGCAAGCACGGCTTCCGGCGAGACACGCTGAGACCCCGCGTCGCTTGCAGCAAACACATTACGAACCCCGCACCGGTGCATGGCGTCCGCCATGACGGAGCGCGATCCCAGTGTAATGAGCGGCACCTCCCACAGCTGAACGAAGACCGGTATCTCAGGCGTTCGCGCATGACTCACCGTGAGCGCGGCCGCCCGCGTGCGAAACGAGGCAGCGATCGCCTCCGGATCCGATGCGGTGTCGATCAGCGCGCCGATTCGCTCGAGCGAGCTCGCCACGTCATCAAGGGTCCGAGGCTGCGATACAAATACCCTGAGCCCGAGCGCCTCCAGCCGGGCGAGCGTCCCCGCGGCGAGCCCCTCCCCCCAAAGCAGGACCAGATCCGGTTTGAGCGAAGCGACCCGTTCAGGGTCGATCGCCGGATACGACGCGAGACGCGGCAACGCGGCGCTCACCTGCGGCGCATCGCTGTGGCGGTCCACCGCGATCAGGCGATCGGGAGCACCGAGGCTGACCACCAGGTCGGTCAGATGCGGCGCGAGGGCGACGATGCGGCGCGCAGGCGCCGCCCTCGCCACCCGCCGTCCCCGGTCATCCTGAAACCCGAGCGCGCCGGGGGCATCTTCGCGCTCCGCACTGGCTCGTCCTTCACGGACGCCCGCCAGCCCGGCCAGTACCGCAACCAACATGATCAAGGCACCGGCGCGCAGGCTAGCGGTCGCGCCACAGAGCGTGCGTGCAGCAGGGCGACTGTCAGAGTCTGGGCACATACCTCATGCCCAGCAACACGGTTCGGGGCGTGGATCGATAGCCCCAGGCGGTCTCATACTGGCGGTCGGTGGCATTGGCAAGACGCCACGTCAACGAGACCTCGTCGGTCAAGCGCCGGCTCCCCCACACATCCACGAGGGCATACCCCCCCAGTGTCTGGCCGCGGGTATCGAACCGTGAGGACTGCCCGATGAGATCAACGCCACTTCGCCAGGGCCCAGATTTCCAGTCAGCGCCAACGCTTCCAAACGCGCGAGACCGTCGGGCGAGCGGCCCCTCAACGATTGCTCCAGCCTCAATCTTCTCGCCGGTTGGCTGCTGCCGAGTGACACTGGCACGAAAGCGCCAGTCGCCGAGCTGTACCCCCGCCTCCCCTGTGATGCCCAACACCTTAGCCACGGGCAGGTTCTGCGGCACGTAGTTCGCATCCAGTTCGATCGCATCACGAATACGACTCTGGAACAGGATGGCGCGGGCATAACGCTCCGCGCCACTGCGCTCGAGTGCAAGCTCATGTCCCATGGAGCGCTCGGGGCGCAACAAGGGGTTCGCGCCGTACGGATAAAACATATCCTGGAAGGTTGGCACCCTGAATGCCGAGCCAGCCGAGGCACGCACGAGCCACCCTGGCTCAGGCCGGACACCCCAGGCGACAAGCGCAGTGCTTTCGCCCTCGAATCCGGTCACACGGTCATTGCGCGCCACCAGACGCCAGTGGTGAATATCGCGCTCAACCTCAAATCCCCCGTAAGCGGAGACATGCGAACGGTTGGTCCGGGCATACGGAGGATCACCGCCAGTGTTGATGCCGGGCCCTTCTATTTGCTGACGGCGGTGATCACCCCCAAACAACAGCCTGAGCTTGTCGCGAACCGCAAACGTGTTTTGCCATCCCACCGAATTTGCTTCAGTGCGCGGCGCAAAATAAGCGCCGTAGCTATAGTCATACGCGCTGTTGCCAAGCCGCAGTTCAGTATCCCAGCTTGAGTTGAACTGCGCACGCGCAAACAACGAAGCGACCCGGGTACGAAAATCAACAAAACTGTCTGCGGGTGTACCAAAGCTGGAGTCGTATTCTCCCCGGCCTGCCGTCGACAGGAACTGGGCACCCACCTGCAGGTCGCTTGTAAGGCGATGAGTCAGGAGCCCGGTGAAACTGGTCTGGCGATTGCCATCATCGTCGATCTGACGGCTGGTACTGCCTTGCCGCGTGACGTCGAACCCGCGCGTGGTGTCGCGCGTGCCGGCGAGCGTGTAACGCGAGTTCGCATCGCCACCGGATATCCGCGCCTGGAGTTGAGCAGTGCCTCGCGAGCCGCCCACCACATAGACCTCCGGCCGCACCGCCCCGCGGGTTTCGCGCGTAAAAATCTGGATTACGCCACCGATTGCGCCCGATCCATAAAATGCAGCCGCGGGCCCACGCACGACCTCGATCCGTTCGATGGCCGACAGAGGCAAAAACTCGATCGGTGCAATGCCTGTGATGGGATCTTCAATGCGAACCCCATCGATCAGAACAACGGTCTGGGCAGTTTTAGAACCGCGTACAAACAGTCCGGTAATGGCGCCAACGCCTCCCTGCTGCGAAATTTCAATCCCCGCGCTCGATCGAAGCAACTCTGCCAGCGACGAGCCAGCTGAATCGCGGATCCTTGCCGAGTCAATCACCACCACGTCGGCAAGCGCGCGCTGAACCGTTTGATCCGAGCGGGTTGCGGTCACCACCACATCATCGAGGCGCTGCGCGATAGCCACCTGGGTTAGCGCCAGCAAGGCGCACATCAGTCCGGACATGCCTGCGACACGCCGGGACGGCAAGAAACAGGGCTTCCGCCCAAAGGAAATGGAAAACATGAAACCTCCAACCCTCCCGCCCACCGCGGGATCCGGTTCGTGAAATGAACCCGCGCGAAAAACGCGGGTCCGCCTCTTCGGCCGGTATCCGGGCTGGCAATGGTCCTGAGCGACATACGCTCAGGGTCGGTGGACCGCCTTCCCGGAGTCGTCAGGCTTGAATGCCCAAGCGATCACCCAGTGGCTGCGTGGTACACCGGCGGCCCGTTACCGGACCGCGTCACTGCTTACCGTTGCGGGGGCAGCACAGGTTGGCTTGTCGCGTGCAGCGCAACGCGCTCCCTGTTTCCCGTTTAACCCCACGTGAAGACACCACGTGAGGCACCGAAGCCCGATAAGTCTAGTCGGGTATACGCAGCTGAGCAAAACGACCGTTCCGCGAAGGCAAGGAACGCCGCTGCGCTGCACCCCAGGCGCTGCGGCTATTTCCTTGGCGAGAGCGCCCCGAGCGCCTCGGTCACGACGCCCACTGTGAGGAGTTCGGGCAGTACGCGCGGCGCTCGGCGGGCAGGGTCGTAGAGCAGGTAAAGCGGCACGCCATTACGCCCGTGACTCGCGAGCTCGGCCGTGATGGCCGGGTCACGCTGGGTCCAGTCGGCGCGCAGCCTCAGCACGTTGTGACGCGCCATCTGCGCAACCACCGCTTCACGCTCGAGCACGAGCTTTTTGTTGGCCTGGCAGCTCACGCACCAGGCGGCGGTGAAATCCACGAATACCGGGCGACCGTCGGCAAGCGCCTGCTGCACGCGCTGCCGTGTCCAGGTCTCCCAGGCGCCGGCCTCGCTGACCGCGCCAGAAGGCATATCAGCAGACGAACGCAGGGCCGGCGGGCGAGACTCTGCCGCATAGTGCACCGCCAGCCATGCAGCCCCGGCAAGCGCCGCGACCGCGGCAAGCGCCGCGAGCCGCGCCTGCGCCCAGCCTCGCGCCTGCACGAAGCGACCCAGCAGCCAGCCGCTCAAGCCAAGAAGCACCGCCGCCACCGCGAGGGCAAACACCGCATCGATGCCCGCCTGCTGACCCAGCACCCAGGCAAGCCACGCCGAGGTGGCGAGCATGGGAAAGGCCAGGAACTGTCGCAGGCTTTCCATCCAGCGCCCAGGTCGCGGCAGCCAGCGCAGCCAGGCCGGAAACCAACCCAGCAGAAGGTAGGGAAGCGCCATGCCGAATCCAATGGCGGCGAACACCGCAAGCGATTCAAGCGCGCTGCTCGACAGCGTAAAACCCAGCGCTGACGCCATGAACGGTGCCGTGCAGGGCGTTGCCACCAGCACCGCCAGCGCACCCGAGCCGAAATTGGCGAGGAGCCGACTCGAACTGGTGGGCAGGGCATGTGCGGCGGAATCGAATCGGCCCAAACGGGTGAGGCCAACGCCCACCTCAAAGAGGCCCGCAAGGTTCAGTGCAATCGCAATGAACAGGAGGGCCATCACCGCCACGAACACCGGCGATTGCAATTGAAAGCCCCAACCCGCCGACATGCCCGCTGCCTTGAGCGCAAGCATGAGGAGACCGAGCAACAGGAACGACAGGACGACACCGGCAGCAAAGGCGAGCGCGGAGCGCCGCGCGCCATGCGTAGGCCCCGCGGGCAGCACAAGGCGCCCGGCTGGCGGGTCATGCGCATGCTCGGCAAACGCCAGCACCTTGAGGCCGATGACCGGGAACACGCAAGGCATCAGGTTGAGAATGAGTCCGCCTAAGGCCGCGAACAGCAACATCATCACCAGCGTGCGACCTGCCGATGCGGGAGCGCCCCCGCCAGCCTGAGGCCCCGCACCAGGACCGGGGCTGGCGGCACCGGACATTGCCCCGCCTGAAGATCCCAGCCCGATGACGGACCACAACCCACCACCCGACCCGCCAGCGCGCGCCGCCCCCCCCGTGCCCTGCTGCGGCAGCACGACAGGTTTCGCATCAAGCCGGGCGAGTTCGACGCCCGGGGCGGTGTAAGGCTCGGCGCGGGGAATGACTTCAATCACCTGATTGCCTACCACCAGGACACCGGCACCGAGCGCTTTTGCCGCCTCGCCAGGATCCTTCCGGGCCTGGGACTTTCCGTCATCGTTCAGCGCAAGTTCGATCCGCGCCGGCCGGTCAGGCGAGCCTGACGCGGCATGGATGCGCTGCGGCGCCGCATGCTGTAGGCCCATCTCGGCGTAAGGAAAGAACTCGACCCTGGGTGTCGACAGAACCGGCTCGGGCGCGAGCGCGTCAAGCCCGATCGAAAGCGAGTCAGACCCCACCGCAACCGGCAGTTCACGCGCCACGGTCGGGAGCGCCGCGAGCGTTCGTTCAAAGCGCGCCGCGTGAACCGATCGCCCCGCCTCGGCACCCGCAGCCACTACGGGCAGGTCGATCCTGAGCGAGGCCTCACCCGGGATGCACACGTCTCTGCACATCAGCCATGAGGCGCGGGCCTCGAAGCGCGCGCGCGTGCCGGCCGCCTGCTCGGGGACCTGAAGCTGCACGGGCAGTACGACATCATCCTCATAGCCATAGCTGGCAAGCGGCGCAATAAGAAACCGCGAGGGGACCGGCCACTGCAAGGCACCCGCCGAAAACCCTGTTGGCATCTGCCACTCGAGCGTGGTCGCGAGCCCGGAGTCGCCGGGATTGCGCCAATAGGTGTGCCAGTGCGGATCGTGACGAATTCGAAGCCCCACCCACTCGGCCTGGCCCGCGCGAAGCGCATTGACGGGCGCCACCAGTTCGACCTCGACCGCGTCCACGCGCACCGGTGCCGCCCCCGCGCCGGCAGGGATCAGCAGGGCAGCACAGACGGCCAGGAGCAGTGCGCGGACAGGTCGACCGAGAGCGGATGGGTTGGGCATGATGGGTTGGGCGTGCAGCGGCGCCAGGACGCCGCAATACCTGTCGATTATCCCACCCTCCGGATCAGCGCTTGCCCGTGATCAAGCCCAGGACCCGACCTGTCTAGCGGGTCAGGACTTGAAATGGCCTGGAACGGCCCTATAATTAGCACTCGCGCGAGATGAGTGCTAACAACCGGTCATCATGATTGGGTTTGACGGACGTCTGTCCGGAGCACCTGTCCCGCCCGACCCTGGCCTCGGCCAGCCTGGTCATTTTTAAAACCCCTTGTTTTCAAGAACTCAGGAGCCTGTTTCATGAAACTCCGTCCTTTGCATGATCGCGTGATCATCAAGCGTCTGGACAACGAACGCAAAACCGCCTCGGGTATCGTGATCCCCGATTCGGCCGCCGAAAAGCCCGATCAGGGCGAAATCCTTGCCGTAGGTAACGGCAAGGTCGGTGACGACGGTAAAGTGCGCCCGCTCGGCGTCAAAGTCGGCGACAAAGTGCTGTTCGGCAAATACAGCGGCCAGACCGTCAAGGTTGAGGGCGATGAGCTCCTCGTCATGCGCGAGGAAGACATCATGGCGGTGGTTGAGGGTTAATCACCGCGTAGCAATGGGTTCCAAGTAAGCCCATCCTTACTTACAAGCTTTCAGGAGTACTCCGAACATGGCAGCAAAGATTGTTCTGTTCCACGACGACGCGCGTCACAAGATGGTCGCCGGCGTCAACATCCTCGCTAACGCGGTCAAGGTCACCCTCGGTCCCAAGGGCCGCAATGTCGTGCTTGAGCGCAGCTTCGGCGCCCCCACCGTCACCAAGGACGGCGTGTCGGTTGCCAAGGAAATCGAGCTTAAGGACAAGTTCGAGAACATGGGCGCGCAGATGGTGAAGGAAGTTGCTTCCAAGACCTCCGACAACGCCGGTGACGGCAC
>JALREG010000166.1 GCA_023253905.1 Burkholderiaceae bacterium | reverse complement strand
AACGGTGGGGTTCGCGGCCGCGCGGTGGTGTGCTTCGACTGACGCTGGCCCGCCTAGCCTGTGGCACGGCGCTCGGCGCGCAGGCGCAGGCGCTGCGCACCGAGCGTGAGAAGAAAAAGGGAAAAGCCCATCGCGTGGCTGGCGGGCGCCGGATAGACCAGCGCAACGCCGGCCACGAATAGCGTGGCGCGCTCCCAGTTGCGGCACTTGAGCCACAACCAGCCCTGAAACCCGCCGGCCAGCGCCGCAATGCCTGCCGCGGCGGTCACGGTGACTCGTGCTACCTCGAACCAGTCGGCCTCAGCGAGCGTTCGCATGGAGCCCGTCAGGAGCAGCATCGACCCAGAGGGGTCGAGCACGAAAATAAAGGGCACCAGAAATGCAGGGAGGGTGTACTTCCAGCACTGCAGGGTGGTTCTGTAGGGGTCACCTCCGGTAATGGAGGCGGCGGCAAACGGCGAAAGCGCAGTGGGGGGCGACACTTCAGAAAGAACCGCGTAGTAGAAAATGAACATATGGGCCGCGAAGTCGGGCACCTTGAGCGTCATCAGTGCTGGTGCGGCAATCACCGCGCAGATGATGTAAGACGCCGTGACCGGCACGGCCAGCCCGACGATCCAGACAATCAGCGCGGTGTAGATGGCGGTAAGGAGCAGCGAGTTGCCGGCGTATTGAAGAACAATCGAGCTGAATTTGAGGCCCAATCCGGTGAGCGTAACCACGCCCACAATAATGCCGGCGCCGGCGCAGGTCGCGGCCACATTGAGCACTGATCGCGCGCCATCGTCCAGGGCGCGCATCAGACCAGACTCCCACAGTCCACGTCCAAGCGGTACTTTGCCGGTGAAGATTCCATAGGGGAGCAGCGCACATTCGGCGCGCAGCAGGCTGGTGAAGAGCGACACCACCGTCGCCCAGAACACCGACAACTCGGGGGAGAATCCCAGCAGCATGAAGCCGACGATGGAAACGAGTGAGAGGAAGTGAAACCAGTAGCGCCGGGAGAGCGACCAGGCGGACTCCACTTTCTCAAACACCGTGTCCTTCATGCCGAATTTTCTGACATCGATCTCGACCATCAGAAAAAGCGTGAGGTAGTAGAGACAGGTGGGGATGACCGCCATCAGCAGCACATCGAGATACGAGATCTTGAGGAATTCTGCGATCAGGAAGGCCGCTGCACCAAGTACGGGCGGTGAAATGATCGCTCCCAGACCGCCTGCCGACAGAAGGCCACCGGCTGCGTCTTTCGAGTAACCGACCCGAGAAAGCATGGGCGCGGCAACCGCTCCCAGTGTGACGGTAGTGGCCACCCCCGAGCCTGACGGGCCGCCGAGCAGGAACGACGCGAGCGTGACGGTTCGGCCCGCGCCGATGGGCTTACCTCCCATAGCGGCGAACGAGAAATCAAGATAGAACCGCCCGGCACCCGAATGCTGCAAGAAGGCGCCGTAAATGGTGAACAGGATAATGAGCGAGGACGACACGCTCAGTGCCGTGCCAAAGACCCCTTCGAGCGTCATGTACATGTGACCCACCAGGCGGGGCAGCTCGTAGCCCTTGTGGGTCCAAGGGGAGGGCAGCCAGGGCCCGAGGAACGCATAAGCAACAAAGCAGAGCGTGATGAAGGGCATGATCCAGCCCGCGCTTCGGCGCATGGCTTCGAGGATCAGGGCCATCATCAGCACACCGAACACAATATCCCAGTCGTCGGGGACGATCGACCGATCGAAAAAGTCGTCTCCGCCGGCGATCAACCACGCCGCCACCGCGACGCCGCCGGCTGCGAGCAGCCAGTCCCACCACATCACCCGATTTCGAAAGCGTCGTGCAACCGGGAACACCAGGAAAGTGAGGAAGAGAACGAACGCCAGATGCGTGGCCCGCAGATGCTCGGGCCGAACAATTGCATAGGCGGTGTAAAGGTGGAATAAGGACATGACCACCGCCACCAGCGTGACGAAACGCGCCAGCATTCCGCTCAGACGGTTAGTCGCCCCTTCCTCGAGTTCGATCATCTCCTCGGCCCTCGCCATCGCCTCGGCGCTGACGCGCTCAAGTGGCGCGGCGTCCCTGCGGCCCGGGTCGACGGAAGGGGAGGACATGTCTTGGTCTGATGGGTAACAATGACCCGGCGCTGCCCATGCAGGCAGCGCCGAGGCAAGACTACTGCGCGATCTTCACGCCCTGGGTGGCGAGAAACTTCACCGCACCCGGGTGCCAGGGCACGGGCGACGCCTCACCGCGCTGGTTCTCGATCTTGATGTTCTCGGCCTCCTTGTGGGCGCGGATCAGATCTTCACGCTTCTCAAAGATGGTTTGGACAATACGAGACGCTGTCTGTTCGTCAAGATCGCGGTGAGCGACCAGCAGGTTCATGACGCTCGCCTGGCGGTTGTCGGCTTCCATGCCTTTGTAGACCGACTTCGCGATGGTGTCGCTCACGTAGAGGTTGCCGTACTTCTGATTCATCTTATCGACCAGATCGGCGTGGTCGATCATTTTGATTTTGGTGCCAGGGGTGTTCGCGAGATCGGACACCGCCCCGGTGGGTAATCCACCGACCCAGAAAAACGCGTCGATTTTCCGGTCTTTCAGGGCGGCTACCGATTCCGCCACCCCAAGTCGCTCGCGCTTCATGTCACGATCCCTGTCGAGGCCCGCCGCCTCGATCAGGCGAAACGCCATAACCTCGGTGGCACTGCCCCCCGAGCCCGTTGAAACACGGCGCCCCTTGAGATCGGACATTTTGGTAATGCCCGTGCCCTCGACCGTGACGACGTGCATGCGATTCGGGTAGAGCACCAGGAGGGTTCTGACCGGGACGGGCTTACCCTTGAACTTGTCATCGCCCTTCAGCGCGTCGAGCGTGGCGTCCGCCATGGTGAAACCGATGTAGGGTTTGCCGGTACCGATCAGTTGAAGATTGGCCACCGAGCCACCGGTGACTTCTGCGGTGGCCTGCATGCCGGACACGTATTTGGAGAGCGCTGCCGCGAGGCCTCCGCCCAGGGGGTAATACACCCCGCCCGTGCCACCGGTGCCGATTGAGAGGTTCTGGGCGCTTGCGACTGAGGCGAGGCCCAGTGCGAGCGCGGCAACGCCGAGTCGGGCCAGTTTTGCGATCATGGGTGTCTCCTTGTTTGTTGGGCCGTATGAGTTGAGTATGCCAGAGGCCAGCCGGTGGCTGCGGTTGAAGTTTTTTATTGCTTCTCGATGCCCGCGCGCTTCACCAGATCAGCGTATTTGCGGGTTTCGCTCGCGAAATACTGCCGGGCGAATTCAGGGGTACGAACGTTGATCACATTGCCCCCCTTGGCCATTGCGGCTTTCACCTCGGGCTCGGAGAACGCAGTGACAAATGCCTTGTGCACCCGGTTCACGTCAGCCTCGCTCATGCCTTTGGGCCCCAGCACGCCAAACCATGCTTCGACGATGTAAGAAGGCAGGCCCTGCTCGGCGAAGGTGGGGATATCCGGGGCGGCTTCCACCCGCTGTTCGGTACCGATTCCCACCGCTTTGATGAGCCCATTCCGGAGGTGGCCCTGAACACTCGGCAAGGCTGCGGTGCAGAAATCGATGTGCCCGCCCAGCAGATCGGTGAGCATCGGACCCACGCCTTTATAGTGCACCGCGCGAGCGCGGGTGCCCGATTCATTCAGAAACATTTCATTGGCCAGATGAATGATGGTGCCGGCTCCGGCAGAGGCGACGGTGGCCTCGCCGTTTCGCGACTTCAGCCATTCGATAAATTGCCGCGAGCCGTTCGCTGGCACCTTGTTGCTCGCGACCACCACGATCGGGGTATACCCAATGACGGTGATGGGCACGAAGTCGGCGAGCACATCAAACGGCAGCTTGGCGTAGACGCTGGGGAAGATCACGACATTATTGGACACCACGCTTAGCGCATACCCGTCAGGCGCCGTGCGCGAGAGCGCCTGAAGTCCAACAATGCCACCGGCGCCCGGCTGATTCTCAACCACCACCGACGAGCCAAGCGCGCGACCCAAGGCGGCTGAGGCTGAGCGGGTGATGGTGTCAACGCCCGAACCTGTGGCGTTGGGGAGAATGAATCGGGTAACTTTCTCGGATTGAGCACTCACCGTGGGGGCGAGCGACAGTGAACCAAGACCGGCGAGGGCCAGAACCGCGCTGCGGCGCGTATTGGCTGAGCGGGAACGGGGCATGAATCGTCTCCTTTTATTTATGGTTCGATCTTACCGGAGCGCGCGCGCCCTGCCGACATGGGCGTGCGTATACTCGGGAAATCAATGAGGGGGCAGGATGTCCGAAGACTTGCTGATTCGTCGCGACGGCGACGTCATGACCATCACGATCAACCGGCCCGAGCGGCGAAACGCGATCAGCCCGGAAGTGGTGGAAGGCTTGAGCGATGCGTTTCGTGGCTCGCGCAAAGACCCGTCGCTTCGCGTCATCGTGCTCACTGCGGTGGGGGAGCAGGCGTTCTGCGCAGGCGCTGATCTGGCTACCGGCAAATCATTCAAGTTTGATTACGCCGAGCCGCGATTCCCCATGCCCGAAATGTATCGGCTCGCGCGTGACTGCAACGTTCCCATCGTAGGGCGGATCAACGGCACCTGCATGGCGGGCGGCATGGGACTGCTCGCCATGTGCGACCTGGCGGTTGCAGCCGACCACGCCTTGTTTGGTCTGCCTGAGGTAAAGGTCGGTGTTTATCCGATGCAGGTCATGTCCGTGCTTCAGCACCTGGTACCAAGGCGTCATCTGCTTGAGCTCTGCCTCACCGGTGACCCGGTGGACGCTCATACCGCGCGCGAACTGGGGCTGGTGAACCGCGTTGTGCCCCGAGCGGAGCTGGACGCGGCGGTGAACGACCTGGTGTCCCGGCTCGCTGCGCGATCACCGACTGCGATCCGGCGCGGAAAATACGCGAGCTACGCGATTGAATCGATGTCGTTCGAGGAGGCCCTCCGTTTCATGGAGGGGCAGATCGGCTTGCTATCAGCCACTGAGGACGCAGCCGAGGGGCAACTCGCGTTTCGCGAAAAGCGTCCGCCGCGCTGGAGCGGACGCTGACGGCTGCGTTCGTTGGGTTTCGTGGCGCGGCGATCAGCGTCCCCGGCCAAGCAACGCATCCTTGTGCTGGGATAGCGCGGGGACGTCGAAGCCGATCTGGGCAGGCTCGTTCCTGAAGTGGATCGGCGAGCCGATATGGGGACGTCCCGCCGGGTCGTGAAGCAGCATGCGGCGCTCCACGAGGTTCGGGTCTGCGAAGGCCTCGGGAAGGGTACGTACCGGTCCCCAGCAAATATCCAGCGAATCCAGAATGGGCTCCCAGTCGGCAAGGGTGCGCTCGCGAAACGCCTCGGACAAAAACGCCATGACCGGTTGCTGATGGGGGCCCGGACCTTTCAAGACGAGGGGGACCAGGTCGTCGCGCTTCAGATAGCCCAGGAGCGCACGAACAAACTTGGGCTCCTGACCTGCCAGCGTGAGCCGACGGCCGTCGCCACATTCGTAGAAGCGATAAAACGCCGATCCCCCGGTGGTGCGCTCATGCTGGTTCACAGGCTGACGACCTTCGGCGAATGTGGGGCCCACGACGTTGACGCAGGCCGAAACGACCGAGTCGAGCATGGAGATGTCGACATAGTCGCCCTGGCCGCTGACTGTTCGACGGTAGAGCGCCATCAGCACACCAGCCAGCCCGTGCAGGCCGCCCACAATATCGGCAATCGCGACGCCCGGAATAGCGGGCTTACCGTCTTCGCCGGTGGTGATGCTGGAGGCGCCCGCCATGGCTTCGGTTGCAAGGTCATGCGCTGGGCGGTCGCGCCATCTGCCGGTTTGTCCAAATGCAGAGATGGAACAGTAAACGATGCGGGGATTCCGTGCGGCGATCGTGGCGTAATCAAGACCCAGCCGATCAACCACCCCAGGCCTGAAGGTCTCGATGAAGACATCGGCGGTATCGCAGAGCGCGAGCAGCGCATCGCGGTCGGCCGGATTCTTGAGATCGAGCGCAATGCTTTTCTTTCCGCGATTGATGTTTCTGAACATCACGGTGTGTTCGCCATCGCGCAGCCCGATATGCCGGGCGGGATCGCCTTCGCCCGGCATTTCGATCTTGATGACGTCGGCGCCATGATCGGCGAGAGCCAGCGTGAGGTAAGGGCCAGGGAGAAAATTCGACAAGTCGATGACACGCAGTCCGGCGAGTTTCATGAGGCAACCCCAAAGAATCGGAAGCTCGATTGTAGGGCCGCAGCGGTGCCATCCGCGCTGGTAAAGTCGCGTCATATTCGGATTTTGAAAGGCCCGTCATGACCCGCGCGCTCACCATCATTTCATCCATGGCCACTCGGCTTTTGCTTGCGGAGCAGGCCGGGCTCTATCGCCTGCGGCGTGGCGTCGCGGTTGACCTCGAAGCGGTAGGTGGCGTTGATGCGGCCAAGCGCGTGGAGGCCGGCGAAGCGTTTGATGTGGTCGTGCTTGCCGACAACGTGATCTCGCGCCTGGCCGAAGCGGGTCATCTGGTTCGCGCGACGGCCGTACCACTTGTGCGCTCCGAAATTGCAGCTGCGGTTCGTGAAGGCGCGCCACGCCCGGCCATCGATTCGGAGTCTGCACTTCGGAGTGCCGTGCTGTCAGCGAAGTCGGTGGGTTACTCGACCGGCCCGAGTGGACAGCATCTCCTCAAGGTGTTCGAGCACTGGGGCGTCATGCCGCAGATCGCCAATCGCATCGTTCAGGCGCCGCCCGGCGTGCCGGTCGGCAAGCTGATTGCCGAGGGGCAGGTTGACCTCGGGTTTCAACAACTGAGCGAGCTGACTTCGCTCAAAGGGATTGATGTGTTGGGACTGGTGCCTCCGCCCGTGCAGATCACCACGGTGTTCAGCGGGGCCGTCGGCGCGCACTCCACGCGTGCCGACGACGCTGCTGAACTGCTGGGTTTCCTCGCCCACCCAGAACACACTGAACTGCAACGCCGGCATGGGATGGACCACGCCTGATCCGCCCCGGTCAGCGCAGCCCGCGGTCAGCTGAGGAGGTCATCGATGACCGCGCCCAGATCGAAATCGGGGTCGTCATCAAGCGTCGCGCCGGGTGTCCCGTCGGGTGTCGCGTCGGGGCTGCTGACAATCGGCGCTTCGTGAAAGCTGACGAGACCCTGGTCGGCTGCGGGTGCAACGGACACCACGTCGGCTGGCATGGAGGGATTCAGCGACGCGGCAAGCGCGTGATCGATCTCTGCGAGTAGCGAGTTGATCGCGCCACTTCTCAGCACGCCAAGCGCAGCTTCCGCTGCAATCACGCCCATAAAAACGCCCAGCGCCACCTTGAGCGTGGTATCGCTTGCGGCCAGCGCCCTCAGACGCGCGAGCCAGTTGTCGGGACTGCGTCGCAGTTCGCCAAGCGCTCGCACCGCCGTGCCGCTACCGCTATGCTCGATGAAGCGTTCAGCCGCGGCCTGGCGCTGTGCGATTTCAACGGTTGACAGCGTCCGACCGTCAACCGTGAGCGTGCCCGAACTCACTCTGGAACGATGCCGGCTCGGCGCACAGCATCCCCCCATTTGATGGTCTCAGCGCGAATGAAAGCGCCAAACTGCTCGGGGCTGCTTCCCACCGGTTCGGCGCCCGCGCGGGCCAGCGTGTCGCGCACCTCGGCGATTTGCAGGATTCGCGTGACTTCGGCGTGAAGGCGCGTGATTGCTCCGGGCGAGGTGGCCACGGGGGCAACGATGCCAGTCCACCCGGTGACCTCGACATTGCGCAGGCCCTGCTCAACTGCAGTGGGAACTTCTGGTGCGGCCGATGCGCGTGCAGGCTGCGCGACCGCAAGCGCCCGGAGCTTGCCAGCCCGGACCTGTGCGAGCAGGGCAGGCATGGTTCCAAACATAAAATCAACCTGCCCGCCCACCAGATCGGTGATCGCCGGGGCCTCGCCCTTGTAAGGCACATGAAGCATTTTCACGCCCGCCGCGCCAGCGAGGAGTTCGGCCGCGAGATGGCTCTGGTTGCCGATGCCCGCCGAGGCATAACGGACTGCATCCGGGCGAGCGCGAGCGGCCGCAATGAGATCCTCGGTGCTTCTGAACGGGCTTGCCACATTGACCGCGAGCATGAAAGCGATTGAAGTGGTCTGCGTGACTGGCGCGAAATCTCGCTGTACGTCGTAGGGCAGCTTCCGGTAGACGTGCTGATTGATGGCGAGCGTGCTGGGTGAGGTCATGAGGAAGGTATGGCCGTCGCTTGCGCGTGCGCCGGCTTCGCCCGCGATGAGTCCGTTGGCGCCGGGGCGGTTATCGACCAGAACATTGACGCCCAGGGGCTCCGCCAGGCGTTGAGCGAGCAGTCGGGCAGCGATATCGATGCTACCGCCGGCAGATTGGGAAACGATCAACCGGATGGGTTGCGAGGGCCAATTTGCGGGTTGCGCGTGCCCCGTGGGGCTGACCGCGATCGCTGTGAAAACCCCCGCAGCGAGCAGATGACGGCGTGTGTGAAGGCGGGGTGAAGCGGGCGGTGAGCGCATGAGGTACTCCTGAATACAAACGGACGATCAGGGATCGAAGGGAACGAGATGAGCCACATTCGGACAACGATCGATGGCGTGAAGTGCGTCGCGTAGCTGCCGTGCACGTCCATCACCCCAGATGGGTGCGGTCAGCTGCTCGAACTTGCGATCAAGATCAACGGGGTCGACCGGGTGACTGGGTTCAC
>JALREG010000241.1 GCA_023253905.1 Burkholderiaceae bacterium | reverse complement strand
CAGTCGGTGATCTCAAGCGGCACCCCCATGTGGCGGGCAATGGCCGTGACATGCGGCGGGCAGTTGGTCGAGGCACCTAGCGCACTCGCTGCAACAATCGCATTGTCAAACGCAGCGCGCGTCATGATTTTCGACGGCCGCAGGTCTTCGGCCACCATCGCTACGATGCGGCGTCCGGTCTGATAAGCCATCTGCGCGCGTTCGCGATACGGCGCGGGGATGGCTGCGCAACCGGGAAGCGACATGCCCAGTGCCTCGGCAAGCGAATTCATCGATAGCGCGGTACCCATGGTGTTGCAGTGGCCCGCCGACGGCGCACCCGACGCCACCATCTCGAGAAATTTGTCGTAATTGATCCTGCCGGCCGCGAGTTCCTGGCGCGCATACCAGACGATGGTGCCGGAGCCGGCAAGCCCGCCGCCATAGTAGCCATTGAGCATCGGCCCGCCCGACAGCACGATCGCGGGCAGATCCACGGTCGCCGCGCCCATCAGCATGGCCGGCGTGGTCTTGTCGCAGCCCGTGGTGAGCACCACACCGTCCATCGGGTAACCGTGCAGCACCTCGACCAGTGTCAGGTAGGCGAGGTTGCGATCGAGCGCTGCAGTGGGGCGCTTGCCAGTTTCCTGGATGGGGTGCACGGGAAACTCGATCGGAATGCCGCCGGCATCGCGGATGCCGTCGCGCACCCGCGAGGCGAGCTCGACATGGTGGCGGTTGCAGGGCGAGAGGTCACTGCCCGTCTGCGCGATGCCAATGATGGGCTTGCCGCTGGTGCGCAGCTCATCAAGCGTGAGACCGAAATTCATGTAGCGCTCGAGGTAGAGCGCGGTCATTCCCGGATTGTCGGGATTATCGAACCATGCGCGCGAACGAAGGCGGGGTGGGCGGGCAGAATCGCTGGACGACATGGGCGGGCTCCAATGACTTGACGGACCGCAGTGTATCAACCAGGCCCCGCAGGGCTCACGATGCGGCGGGCGGCCGTTTACGGTAGGCTAGAAAGGTTTTAACTCTGCGCAACTCCGCTTGGATGCTATTCCGCTCTGGGTCTCTCTGATCGCGCTCGTCGTGCTGGTGCTGATGTCTGGTTTTTTTTCCATCGCCGAGACCAGCATGATGGCGTTGAACCGGTTCCGGCTCGGGCATCTGGTGCGACAAGGGCGCCGTAGCGCGCGGCTCGCCTCGTCACTGCTCAGCCAGACCGACCGTTTGCTTGGCACCATTCTGCTTGGCAACAACCTGGTCAACACTGCGGTCACGGCCATCGTCACGTCGCTCGCAATCAGTGCCTTCGGACACAACGATACCGTACTGGTGGCGGCCACCGCCGTGGTGGCGCTGGTGCTCATCATCTTTGCCGAAATCACCCCGAAGGTGATCGGGGCCACCTGGCCCGAGCGCATTGCGCTGCCGGCCGCTTACCCGCTGCGCATACTGATGATCCTGTTCGCGCCCGCGGTCTGGGGAGTGAACCTGATTGTGGGGCGCATGCTCGCCGTCGTGGGCATTGATCCGCGTGAGCCGCAACAGACCCGGTTGTCGCTTGATGAAATGCGCACCATCGTGCTCGAGTCAGGCCATTTCTTTCCGGCCAAGCACCGCTCGATTCTGCTCAACCTCTTCGACCTCGAGCGCATCACGGTCGATGACGTGATGATTCCGCGCAGCCGTATCGAGGCACTCGACCTCGCAACCGGCGAGGCCGGCCTTCGCGAGCAGCTTGCCACGTGTTATCACAACAAGCTTCCGGTGTTCGAGGGCGAGATCAATCGGGTGGTAGGCATGCTCCATGTGCGGCGCGCCCTCTCGCTCTTGCAGCGCGACAGCTTTGATACCGCCGATCTGCGCGAGTTGCTGATCGAGCCTTACTTCATTCCGAGCGGCTCCGCGGTGTTTTCGCAGTTGCAGTTCTTCCAGGAGAACCGGCAGCGCATCGGACTGGTGGTCGATGAATACGGCGAGGTACTGGGGCTGGTCACCCTGGAAGACATCATCGAGGAAATCATTGGCGAATTCACCACCACCACGCCGGGTGGCTCGGATTCCGACCTGCACTGGGATAGCGCGGGCGAGATCGAGGTTGACGGCTCGGTAAGCCTGCGGGAACTGAACCGCCGGCTCGGCACCCGCTTTCCGCTCGATGGCCCGCGCACGCTCAATGGCCTGATCCTCGAAGCACTGCAGGATCTGCCAGAGTCGAGCGTCGGGCTTCGCTTCGGTCCCATCGTGGTCGAAATCCAGCACGTCGAAGACCGGATGGTGCGACGCGCGCGGCTCCGTCTGATGCCGGCCGACCCGTCGTCCGGGCGCGAGCAGGCGAGCGAGATCGCCGCGAGCGCCTGATGCAGGTCATCGACTTGCAGTGGGCGATGGTCGCGGCCGGTATAGCGGGCCTGCTGATCGGCAGTTTCCTTAACGTGGTGATTTACCGCCTGCCCAGAATGCTCGAGCGGCAGTGGCAGCAGGACGCAGCTGACCTTCGCGGCGACGCCATCGCAGCGACCTCACGCTTTGACCTGATTCAGCCGCGCTCGCATTGCCCGGCGTGCGCAAAGACCCTGAGGCTTCGCGATCTGATCCCGGTTGCAAGCTGGCTCGCGCTGCGCGGCCGATGCGCGGCCTGCAGCGCAGCGATCAGCATTCGCTATCCGCTGGTTGAGCTTGTGACCGCTGCGCTCTTCGCATTCTGCGTGGCCCGGTTCGGCCCGAGCGCGGCGGCCGCGAGCGCCATGCTGCTTGTTGCAGCGCTGCTTGCCGCAGCACTCATCGATGTCGATACCCAGTTGCTGCCCGACGCCATCACGCTGCCGCTCGTCTGGGCCGGGCTGGCCATCAACCTCACAGGCGTGTGGGTGCCGATCGAGCAGGCCGTGCTGGGTGCCATGGCGGGTTACCTCAGCCTGTGGTCGATCCACCATGGCTTCCGGATGGCTACAGGCCGGGAGGGCATGGGCTACGGTGACTTCAAGCTTCTCGCAGCGATCGGCGCCTGGCTGGGCTGGCAGCCCCTGCCGGCGGTGCTGCTTCTCGCATGCGCGGCGGGCGCGGGCTTTGCCATCCTTGGCGGGCTCACGCGCCTGCGCGAACCCCTGGCCCCGATCGCCTTCGGGCCATGGCTCGCCGCCGCAGGCCTGATTGCCCTCTTTGCCTACCCCGCCCTGACCGACTGGCTGGTCGGCAATTGACCCGAACACTCTGATCTTCCTGTCCCCATGACCACCCCCCCCTCTCGATTCATCATCGGCCTGACCGGCGGCATCGGTAGTGGCAAGTCAACGGTGGCTGATCGCTTTGCCGCCCTGGGCGCCACGCTGGTGGACACCGATCTGATCGCACACGCGCTCACCGGGCCGGCCGGCGCAGCCATGCCCGCGATCGGCGCGGCCTTTGGCCCCGAGGTGATCGCCGAAGATGGACGGCTTGATCGTGCCGCCATGCGCGCGCGCGCTTTCTCGGATCCCGCGGCACGCAAGCGCCTGGAGGCCATTCTCCATCCCATGATCCGCGAGCAGTCACAGCGCGAGATCGACGCTGCCACCGGCTGCTATGTGGTGCTGGTCGTGCCGCTTCTGGTGGAATCAGGCGCCTGGCGCGAGCGGGCGCACCGCCTGCTCGTGGTTGACTGCCCGGTCGAGGTTCAGATTGAGCGCGTGATGCGGCGTAGCCACCTGCCACGCGAACAGGTTCTCGCCATTCTTGCCGCGCAGGCCACCCGCGAAGCGCGGCTCGCCGTCGCCGACGACCGGATCGACAACAGCGGCGAGCCAGCCACCCTGGGGCCACAGGTTGATGCCCTGCATGCGATCTATCAGGCGCTCGCCTCGCAGGCGGCGGCGACTGCCGTTACACCGTAAGTGGCCCGCCTGACAGCCCTTACCCTATTTTTCGTTTGAATTCCCATAGCCTTTGGGCCAGAATCGGCAGATGAGCGCCCAGGCAGGCATTTCCGTGGTGGCAAGCGGCCGGCAGACGCGCGTGGTCCCGCATCGCCCTCTGCTGCAATACGAGTATCCCCTCAACGAGCGGATACGCGCCTTGTTGCGCCTGGAAGACCTGTTCGAGCGCTTCGAGATTTTTTCGCTGCGCGATGACGCCCATGATCACCACGTTGCGCTTCTCACACTGTTCGAAATCCTGGAAGTGACAGCGCGGGGCGATCTGCGTTCAGACCTTCTGCAGGAGTTCGAACGGCAGCGCCAGACCATCAGTTCATTCCGCGGCAATCCCTCCGTGTCGGTTGATGCGCTCGAGGCCACGCTCGCTCGCATCGAGGACGCCGTGGGCGGGCTCACCCGCCTGAGCGGGCGCACCGGACAAAACCTGCGCGACAACGAATGGCTGATGAGCATCCGCAGCCGAACGGGTATTGCAGGGGGCGCCTGCGAGTTTGACCTTCCCTCTTACTACGCCTGGCAAAACCGGCCAGCGGAGGCTCGCCGCGAAGACATCATCCGGTGGGCGGCGCCGCTCCAGCCACTTCAGGTGGCGCTCACCGTGGTGCTCGGCCTCCTTCGGCGTAGCGGCACATGGGTGCGCGTTTCTTCCCAGCAGGCAAGCTACCAGCAGCCGCTGGGCGGGCGTATTTATCAGATGGTGCAGGTCAGGCTCGATCCCACGTTGGGCGCCATCCCCGAAATCAGCGCCAACCGCTATCTGCTCTGGATCCGCTTCACCTCGCAAACCGGCGACCAGCGGCCCCGTGCATTCGAGGGCGATGTCGATTTCGAGCTGGCGCTCTGCAACCTCTGATCGCAGATGGCCGTGGCTGGTCCGTCCCGCGCGCTGCTCGTTGACTGCCCGGCCTGCGCCCGCAAGACCGAGTACAGCCCAACCAACCGCTGGCGTCCGTTCTGCTCTGAACGCTGTAAGCGCATCGATCTGGGCGCCTGGGCAAGCGAGCAGTACCGGATCGCAGGCGCCCCGCTCGACCCCACCGACCCGGCCGAGGCGAGCCCAGAGCCGCCCCCCTCGTCCAAGAGCATGCACTAGGCTGCGCCCGCAGCGAGCCTTTCGATCACCGGTACCGACGCGGGAAGCAGCGGACCCACCGCCACCGCCGCCGGTTGCTGCCAGCTAAACGCCTGACCCTCGCGCGAGCTGGGCTCGCCACGCCAGCGGCTCACCACCAGAAAATGAAGACGCACCCGGGCGTGCGGATAGGAGAACTCGACCACTTCGAGCGGCTCGCCATCGTCGATCAGGATGCCGAGTTCCTCCTGCAGTTCGCGGGTCAGCGCCTCGACCACGCTTTCACCCGCCTCAACCTTACCGCCGGGGAACTCCCACCACCCCGCATACGGCTTGCCCTCGGGGCGTTGGGCGAAGAGGAGCGCACCATCCGCGCGACGCAGGACGCCAACCGCCACCTCGACCGGGGCGCGTGAGTCGACAGGCGTGGTCGACGCCGCCCCCTCAGTGGCAGCCTGGGTGCGGGCGGGCGCGGGCGTCGACACGGTGCGCCACCCGCGTCTAGCGGCGGCGACCGGCCCGGGCCGGCTTCAGGCGCGCCTGGCCGGCCCAGTCGCGCGCAAACTGCCAGGCGACCCGACCGGAGCGCGAACCACGCTCAAGCGCAAAACGCAGCGCATCGCCGCGAGCGTCTTCGATGTCGGCTGCTGAGCAGCCGAAGTGATGAAGCCAGTGCGCGACCACCTCGAGGTATTCCTCCTGCCGGAACGGGTAGAACGACACCCACAGGCCGAAGCGCTCGGAGAGCGAGATTTTTTCCTCGACTGTTTCACCCGGATGAATTTCGCCGTCTTCCTGGTGTTTCGCCGTGAGGTTCTCACTCATTTTTTCCGGCATCAGATGCCGGCGATTGGAGGTGGCATAGATCAGCACATTGTCTGACTGGGCCGCCACCGATCCGTCCAGCGCAGATTTGAGCGCCTTGTATCCGGGCTCGCCTTCCTCAAACGACAGGTCATCGCAGAACACAACGAAGCGCTCAGGACGATCGGCCACCAGTTCAACAATGTCATAGAGGTCGGCAAGATCACTTTTGTCGACCTCGATCAGCCGCAGGCCCTGCTTGGCGTACTGATTGAGGCAGGCCTTGATGAGCGAGGACTTGCCGGTGCCACGCGAGCCGGTGAGCAGCACGTTGTTGGCGGGAAGCCCACGCACGAACTGTCGGGTGTTGCGCTCGATCACCGACTTCTGTTCGTCGATGTTGTGCAGATCGGCCAGACGGATGGAAGAGGTCGTGCGGACCGGCTGGAGCTCGCCACGCGAGCCAAACGCCGAGACGCGCCGCCGCCAGCGGAATGCAGCGGCGGCCGACCAGTCGGGTGCCGCCGCACCCGGCATCAGGGCGGCAAGCTGAGACAGGAGCGGCGCCGCCCTTGCCAGCAGTTCGGCAGCCGGGTCAACGGTGCGAGCGGGTTCAGCCAGCGGGGCGGATTTACGAGCGGTAGTCGGCATTGATCGAGACATAGTCATGGGAAAGATCGCAGGTCCAGACGGTGGTGGCGGCCGCACCGCGGCCCAGCACCACGCGTACTGTGATTTCGGTGTTCTTCATCACCCGCTGCCCTGCCTCCTCAAGGTAGGCCGGATGCCGGCCGCCACGCGTGGCCACGTGAACATCATCGAGAAAGAGATCGACTGCGTTGACATCGAGATCGGCCACGCCCGCATAGCCCACCGCCGCGAGAATGCGGCCCAGGTTGGGGTCGGAGGCAAAGAACGCGGTCTTCACAAGCGGAGAGTGGGCAATGGCATAGGCCACAGCGGCCGCCTCGGCCTCGCTTCGGGCCGCTTCCACCCGGATGGTGATGAATTTGGTGGCCCCTTCACCATCGCGCACGATCGCCTGGGCGAGTTGCCGGGCAGTGGCGGTGAGCGCAGCCAGCAGTTCGGCCGCGCCCGGATCGGTGGCGTGCTCGATGTTCACGCCCGATACGCCGGTTGCGATCAGGATGAAGGAATCATTGGTGGAGGTGTCGCCATCGATCGTGATCCGATTGAAGCTCTGATCAGCGATCTCGCGCACCCAGCACTCGAGCAGAGGCTGCGACACCGCCGCATCGGTGGCGAGAAAACCGAGCATGGTTGCCATGTTCGGGCGGATCATGCCCGCACCCTTGGAGATGCCCGAGATGGCGACCGGGCGACCGCCGATCGACAAACGCCGCGAGGCGGCCTTGGGCAGCGTATCGGTGGTCATGATTGCCTGCGCAGCATCGAGCCAGTCAGCCTCGCCCAGTGCACCAGCCGCCATTCCGATCCCTGCATCCAGCCGGTCCATGGGGAGATGCTCGAGGATCACGCCGGTGGAAAAGGGCAGCACCTGGTTGGCCTCGCAGCCCAGCGCCTTCGCCACGCCTTCACAGCTTGCGCGGGCGTTATCCAGACCCAGTTCACCGGTGCCCGCATTGGCGCAGCCCGTGTTCACCAGCAGCGCCCGAACAGCGCCCGCGCTCGCCTGCAGATGCTCGCGGCACACCTGCACCGGCGCAGCGCAAAAACGGTTCTGTGTGAACACCCCCGCGGCGCGCGCGCCAGCCGCGAGCTTGAGAATCAGCACGTCGCGGCGGTTGGCCTTGCGAATGCCCGCCATGGCGGTACCAATCGACAGGCCCGCCACCGGGGAGAGCGCAGAGCGTTCTGGAATCGTGAGGTTGACTGGCATCGCGCCCTCCGAGGCCGGGAGACAGTAATCGAGGCAGCCGCCGCTCAGGCGAGGCGGCCGTGGCAGGCTTTGTATTTGCGACCCGACCCGCAGGGGCAGGGATCGTTACGCCCGATCTTGCGGCCATAGCGCTTGAACGGCTGCTGGCCCTCATCGTCGGCGCCAGGCACCTGCTGGAGCGAGAGCGCGAGCGCCTCGGCGTTCGCTTCGTCACCGGCAGCAGCCTGCGCCTGGGCAAAGTCGGCATGCCCGTAGGACACATTGACCGGCTCGGCCGGCGCGAGTTGCTCGCCCGCCAGCTCAGCCTGCTCGGCGCTTTCCACGCGAACCGTCATGAGAAGGCGGGTGACATCGTTACGAACCCGGTTCTGCATGAGCGCAAACAGTTCGAACGCCTCGCGTTTATATTCCTGCTTGGGGTTCTTCTGCGCATACCCGCGCAGGTGGATACCCTGCCGCAGGTGGTCCAGCATCGCCAGATGCTCGCGCCAGTGCTGATCGATCACCTGCAACAGCACCGAGCGCTCGAAGCCCGCGAAGGCCTCCGCGCCCACCATGTCGACCTTGCCCCGGTATTGGGCATCCGAAGCGTCGAGCACGAGCTTGACGATGTCATCATCGGTGATCTGCTCGCTAGCGGCCACCTGGTCGACAAGCGCCACCGAAAGCAGCCACTCGCTCTCGAGCGCCTTCTGAAGCGCCGCCACATCCCACTGCTCTTCGACCGACTCGGCCGGCACGTGGACGCGAACGAGTTCGGTAAACACCTGATGGCGGAGTTCGGTGATGCGCTCCCCCACTTCGGCCGCATCCAGGAGGGAATTGCGATCGGCGTAGACGATACGACGCTGGTCGTTGGCCACGTCATCGTATTCGAGCAACTGTTTGCGGATGTCGAAGTTGCGGGCCTCGACCTTGCGCTGCGCCGACTCGATGGCGCGCGAGACCATGCCCGCCTCGATCGCCTCGCCGTCCGGGAGCTTTAACCGGTCCATGATCGCCTTCAGACGGTCACCCGCGAAGATGCGTAGCAGCGGATCTTCCATGGACAGATAAAACCGCGACGAGCCCGGATCGCCCTGGCGCCCCGAGCGACCGCGCAGCTGATTGTCGATCCGGCGCGACTCATGCCGCTCGGTACCGACAATGTGCAACCCGCCCGCCGCAATCACCCGATCGTGAAGCAGCTGCCAGTCGGCACGAAGCTTCTGGACGCGCGCGGCACGTTCGTCGGCCCCGTGCGATTCATCGGCCTGCGCGGCATCGATCTCGCGGCTGATGTTGCCACCCAGCACGATATCGGTGCCTCGGCCCGCCATGTTGGTGGCAATGGTGATCATGCCGGGACGCCCCGCCTGGATCACGATTTCCGCTTCCCGCGCATGCTGCTTCGCGTTCAGTACCTGATGCGGCAGCTTCTCCTTCTCGAGCATGCTCGATAGCAGCTCGGAGTTTTCGATGGAAGTGGTGCCCACCAGCACCGGCTGACCACGCTCGTGGCAGTCACGAATGTCGGCAATGATGGCGTTGTATTTCTCGCGTGCGGTGCGGAACACCTGATCCTGGCGATCGTCGCGGACCATGGGCCGATGCGTGGGCACCACCACGGTCTCAAGCGAATAAATCTCCTGGAACTCGTAGGCTTCGGTATCGGCCGTACCGGTCATGCCGGCCAACTTGCCATACATGCGGAAGTAATTCTGGAAGGTGATCGAGGCGAGCGTCTGGTTC
>JALREG010000209.1 GCA_023253905.1 Burkholderiaceae bacterium | reverse complement strand
TGGCTATGCGCACAAAGAGACCTGGAAGACCGGCTCTGCCGCTGCGGCGTGCGGCGGGGTCACCACTGTTTTCGAAATGCCGAACACCAACCCGCCAACTGGAACGGTTGAAGCGTTGCGGATGAAGTTAGACGCGGCGAGATCTTCATATGTCGACTACGGCATTCACGCGCTGTTCGGTGACGAGTCCGTCGACCGGCTTGAAGAACTACTTGATGCCGGTGCCACCAGCTTCAAGGCCTTCGTGGGCAACACCTTTGGCAATCTGCCCGCGCCTACCGACGGCGCTTTGCTAGAGGGCTTCGAGACGCTCGCTGCGAGGGGCGTACGCACGGTGGTGCACGCCGAAAATTCATCGATCATGGCGCGGCGCGAACTGAAGCTGAAGGCAATGGGTCGAACCGATCCCCTCGCGCATCTGGCAGCACGTCCTGCGGTCGCCGAAATCGAAGCCATTGGCCGGGTGATCACGCTGGCCGAATGGACGGGGGCCCGAATCCATATCGCGCATCACAGCTCGGCTGATTCGCTTTTTCTGATCCGTGAGGCCAAGCGCAGAGGCGTGGACATCACGGTTGAAACCTGCCCGCAATACATGCTGATCAATACCGATCACATGAAGAAGATCGGCGGCGTGTTGAGGCTCAATCCACCGATTCGCGAGCCGCGCCACAACGAGCCGATCTGGCAGGCGCTCAAAGAGGGCGTGATCGACATGATCGCTACCGATCACGCGCCGCACACACCGGAAGAGAAAACCCGCGAAGACATCTGGGCCTGCGACTGTGGCTTTCCCGGTGTCGAAACCCAAATGCCGCTCATGCTCACCGAAGTCAACCGGGGGCGTGCCACGCTAATGGACTATGTTCGCTGGAGCGCCGAGGCGCCCGCGCGTGCCTGGGGGCTGTGGCCGCTCAAGGGTCGAATCGCGCCAGGCGCCCATGCGGATCTGGTGCTGATTGACATGAACCGGCGCGGGCGGCTGAACCAGGGGCGTCTGCAGTCGATCAGTCGCATTTCGCCCTGGCATGGCCGCACCGTGGTGGGTATGCCGCTTCACACCATGGTGCGTGGCCGCTTTGTGATGCGCGACGGCCAGCTGCTGCCCGATGCGGCGGGCTGGGGTGCGTCGGTCAAATCGATTCAAAACATGCCGCCCCCCGCGCCTAGGAATACCGATTCCACCACGCGGGCGATCGCTCAACGCCCGGACGACGCACCCGCGTCGGCGCGCCCGTCCGAAGGCGCGCAGGATTCGCTTTGGGCCGATGAGTCGTATCTCCATCCGCTTCCACGCACAGGCCAATGATCATGCGTGTTCAAAAGGTAAGTGTGCAGCGGGTGGCGGCGAGCGGTCCGGGCGACCTTGCGGGGGTACGCGCCCTGATTGCAGCGGGCGAGCTCGACCCCCGCGCGATCGTGGCCGTCATGGGAAAAACCGAAGGCAATGGCTGCGTGAATGACCACACGCGCGAATACGCGAGCGTGATGTGGGCGGGGCTGCTTGCCGAAGCGCTGGGCTGCACCACGGATGAGGCGCACCATCGGGTTGCGCTCGTGATGTCGGGCGGCACCGAGGGCGTGCTCTCGCCCCACTTTACGGTGTTCAGTCGCAGCTGGGTCGAGGTCGCCGAGCCTTCCGCCATTAAACGCATGGTGATCGGCTGCGCGCAGACGGCAGCGTTTTCGCCCGAGCAGCTGGGTCGTCTCGATCAGGTGCAGGCCACCGCTGATGCGGTCCGCGCGGCCATGAAAGACGCCGGGCTCACTGATCCGGCCGATGTGCATTTCGTGCAGGTGAAGTGCCCGCTCCTTACTTCATCAAAGGTTGGCGACTGCCTGTCGCGAGGGCTTGAGCCGGTCACGCGCGATACCTATGAATCCATGGGCTATTCGCGGGGCGCTTCGGCGCTTGGCGTGGCCGCCGCGCTGGGCGAGACCGATGTCGGCACGCTCTCGGATACCGACATCCTGTCTGATTGGAGACGCTCCTCCAGTCGCGCCTCGGTCTCGGCCGGCATCGAACTCGACAGCAATGTGGTGATCGTATTCGGCCAGTCTACCCAGAGCGCATCCGATGTCGCCATCGGCCACAGCGTGATGCATGACGCGATCGACGCCCGGTCGGTGCGCCGCATGTTGCGCGAGCAGTTTGGTCTTGATGTGGATGCCGAGGGCGGTGCGGGCGAGCGCCTGGTGAATCTGCTCGCGAAGGCCGAGGCGAGCCCGAATGGGCAGGTACGCGGTTCAAGGCACACCATGCTGAACGACTCTGACATTCACAGCACGCGACACGCCCGGGCGGCGGTGGGGGCAGTGCTCGCATCGGTGGCTGGCCACAGCGCGCTGTATGTGTCGGGCGGGGCAGAGCATCAGGGGCCACCAGGCGGTGGGCCGGTTGCCGCAATCGTCCGACTCCAACCGGCGGCGTCCGCCGCCTGAACCCGTGAGGCAAGCGATGTCAGACCCTTCCTTCATCGAACTGAGTGACGTGTCGTTGCGCTACGGCACGGGCACCGTGGCGCTCGCCCGCACCTCGCTCTCAATTGACGCCGGCGATTTTGTTGCGCTGGTAGGCCCCAGTGGCTGCGGCAAGTCCACCATTCTCAAGCTGGTGGCCGGGCTGCTCCAGCCGACCTCGGGTGGCGTGATTGTCCGGGGACGCGAGCAGGGTAGTCCGACAGTAGGTGGCGAGCGGCTCCGTCTGGGGATCGCGTTTCAGAACCCCACCATGCTGCCCTGGCTCACGATCCGCGAAAACGTGATGATTCCGCTCAAGATCGTGCCGCCGTTTCGGGCCAGCTATCGCGCCAAGCGTCACGGTGAGTTTGCCGAGCGGGCTGAGGCGCTTCTTGCTCAGGTGGGACTCAAGGGCTTTGGCGACAAGCGGCCCTGGCAGTTGTCCGGCGGCATGCTTCAGCGCGCTTCGCTGTGCCGCGCGCTCATTCACGATCCGCAACTGCTGCTTCTTGATGAGCCTTTTGGTGCGCTTGACCAGTTCACCCGGGAAGAGTTGTGGGCCATCATGCAGAGCCTCTGGGTCGACCGTCGCCCGACCGTGCTGCTTGTTACGCACGACCTGCGTGAAGCCGCGTATCTCGCCAACCGAATTTGCGTGATGAGCTCGCGTCCGGGCCGGATTCTTGAGACGCGCGAGGTTCCCTTCGGCCGTCCGCGCACCATCGAGGCGAGCTACGCCCCCGAGATGGCCGCGCTGGTGCAGGCGCTCCGCATGCGCATTGCCGAAGCGCGCAGCCAGGAAGAAAGTGCCGACACCCAGGAGCTTGCAGCATGACTTTGTCACCGCGTGTTCGTCAGCGCCTGTTGTCGGCGCTTGCCCTGCTGTCCTTCTTTGTCCTCTGGGAAGTGATCTGTCTGGCGGGGGGCGTCTCCGATCTGATCCTGCCGCGGCCCAGTCAGATCGCTGCTGTGCTGTGGGAAAAGATGCCGCTTCTCTGGCCGCATACCGTTCAAACCCTCAAGACGACCCTGGCGGGTTTTGCGCTGGGGGTGCTGATCGGCATTGTGATTGGCGTGGCGATCGGTTCGTCCAGGCTCGCCTACGACGTGGCCTATCCGCTGCTGGTGGGCTTTTCCAGCATTCCGAAGGTGGCGGTGGTGCCGATCTTTGTGGTGTGGTTTGGCGCGGGCACTGTGCCAGCCATTCTCACCTCGATGGTGATCAGCATCTTCCCGGTGGTGGTCAATGTGGCCACGGGCCTGGCCAGCACCGAGCCCGAGCTCGAGGATGTGCTGAAGGTGCTCGGGGCGAGCCGCCGCGATGTGCTCTGGAATGTGAGTCTGCCGCGCGCCATGCCCTATCTGTTCGCATCGCTCAAGATTGCCATCACGCTCGCCTTCGTGGGCACGGTGCTGGCAGAAACCGTCGCGGCAAATCGCGG
>JALREG010000194.1 GCA_023253905.1 Burkholderiaceae bacterium | reverse complement strand
GTTGTGCAAGCGCGCGGGCGGTGAGGTCAGAGCCATCACCCGGTGGGCTGGGTACGATGATACGGACCGCACGAGTCGGGAAGGGCTGGGCAGCCACGGTGGTGGGTAGCGAAGTGATCAGCACGGCGAGCGCACTCGCGGCAATGGCTACCACCGTGGTCCGACGAATGCGGGTAAGGGGTTGGCGGGTAGGCAGAGCGGCAGCGGGCATTTATTCCTCCTGGGCAGCAGCGGGGGCGATGTGGCAACGGGTGCCCAGACCCGGTCCGCGCGGCAGCGCGCTCATGCCGTCCTCGAAGCGCGGCAGGTCCGAATCGGCGAGGGCAAAGAAAAGGTCGCTCTCCTCGAACTGCACTTCGAGCGCGGGCAGGTCATTGAATACCGCGGAGACATGAAGGCTATGAGCGTGGCAAATCGGGCCAGTGGGGTTGTGCGGCGAACAGGCCGCTCCGTGCGCCGCGGCGGTCTCTGCAATGCGCAGCACCTCGGTCAGCCCGCCCGCGTGTTTCACATCAGGCATGACCACGTCATAAAGCCCGGCCTCCAGGAGCGGAAGAAAGCCGTTTACGCCGATCATGGTTTCAGCGCCTGCCAGCTGCATGCCGAGATCGTTGGCCCGCGAGCGGATCTGGCGCAGCGTGGCGAATTGTTCGGGGACTTCAGCGACCGGGCATTCGTACCAGCTCACTTTGAGTTGCGCGAGTTCGTCGGCCATCTGCATGGCCAGGGTGGCGTTGAAACGCCAGTGGCAATCGACCATCAGATCGCATTGGGGGAACTGCGAATCGAGGGCGGAACGTACCGCCGCAATACGGGCAAGGCCGGCATCGATGAGCGCGCGCTGCGCGGTTGCGTCATCGGCATCCGGGCTCACGCCGTCAAAGGGCGCCATCTTGATCGCACCGAAGCCCTGGCCGGCGGCGCGGAGCGCCCGGGCTGCGAAGCGCTCTGGCGTTCGCGGGACGGTTCCCCGGTTAATGTTCGCGTAGAGCCGGATCCGGCTGCGCTTTGCCTGCCCGAGCCGCGCATGCAGGGCGAGCCCCGCCCGTCTTGCGAGCAGGTCATGAAGCGCCTGCTCGATTGCGCTCAGCGCGGTGGCGTTGACCAGACTGCGCGCGCAGCGATCGGCCAGCAGCCAGCTGGCGAGGCGGCTCAGATGATTTTCCGAGGGACGCGATCCGGGCTCGAAGAGGGCCTCACCCAGGCTTTGCACGGCGCGCTCGATCGCATCGCTCTGTCCTTCCAGCGTGGCTTCCCCCACCCCGGTGAACTCGCCATCGTTGATCTCGACAAAGGTCCAGGTGGTGCGCTCGCTCACCCTGACCTGATGGCAATGGACGGGAAGACGTTGCGGTTGATGGGTCTTCGCCATGATGTCTGGCCCTCGCGCCCGACTACTTTGCCTGCAACGCTGACACGGCTGCGCGTACCCCCAGCAGGTAGCTGTCGATGCCGAAGCCGCAGATTTGTCCGCGCACAATCGGCGAGAACACCGAGGTGTGGCGGAATTCCTCGCGGGCATGCACGTTGGACATGTGCACCTCGACGATCGGGCAGCTGAGGATCGCAAGGGCATCGCGAATGCCGTAGCTGTAATGAGTCCAGGCGCCGGCATTGATGATGACGGCACGGGTGCCATCGCTGTGCGCCTGATGAATGCGCTCGACCATCGCCCCTTCGAAGTTTGTCTGAAAGCACTGAGCGGTTGCGCCGAGCTCGGCGGCCAGTTTCTCAACGGCGGCATCGATCTCTGCGAGCGTGGTCGTGCCGTACTGCGCAGGGTCGCGTTTGCCGAACATGTTCAGGTTAAGGCCATGCAGCACAAGGAGCTTCATCGTCAGATTCCCGCACTTGAAAGTTTTTTGACGAGCATCCCGCCCGTTGCGTCAGCGGTCGCTTTGGCAAGGCGCAAGCTTACCCCTGAACGCTGGTGCTGCTATGCGGGCTCGGTGCAACGCCGGCCGTGCCTCCATCGGGTTCCGCTTGCAACCAGCGCAGGGTTGCCCGTATAGTCCGGGGCATGCCGAGCGAACACTCCATTGCCGTGTCCGCCTGCGACCTCGCTCACAGCGACCGTCGCCTGGCAGCGCTACGCCTTCCAGGCGTACTGCTGCTACTGCGCCCAGCGCGCTAAATACCCCATCCCCCCACAATCTGAAGTGCAGGCCCCCCGAACCAGCGAGGGCAGACCCAGGAGCATCCGAAATGGCTGACAAACTGATCATCTTCGACACCACCCTGCGCGATGGCGAGCAGAGCCCCGGCGCATCCATGACCAAGGAAGAAAAGCTGCGGATTGCCCGCCAGCTCGAGAAGCTCCGTGTGGATGTGATCGAGGCCGGCTTTGCGGCGTCCTCTAACGGTGATTTCGAGGCAGTCAAGGCCATTGCGAACACCATCCGCGATTCCACCGTGTGCTCACTGTCTCGCGCCAACGACCGCGATATTTCGCGGGCGGCCGAAGCGCTGGCGGGCGCTCAATCCGCGCGCATTCACACCTTCATTGCCACCTCTGCCCTGCACATGGAGAAGAAGCTCCGTATGACGCCCGAGCAGGTGCACGAACAGGCGCGGCTTGCTGTGCGCTTTGCACGCAAGTTCACCGACAACGTGGAGTTTTCGCCGGAAGACGGCAGTCGCTCGGATATTGATTTTCTGTGCCGGGTGCTTGAAGACGTGATTCGCGAGGGCGCCACCACCATCAACATTGCCGACACGGTGGGCTATTCGGTGCCCGAGCTCTTTGGTCAGCTGGTTCGAACACTGCGCGAGCGTATTCCAAACTCCGATAAAGCGGTCTGGTCTGTGCATTGCCACAACGACCTAGGTATGGCGGTCGCCAACTCGCTTGCCGGCGTCACCATCGGCGGTGCGCGTCAGATCGAGTGCACGGTCAATGGTCTGGGCGAGCGCGCTGGCAACACCTCACTCGAAGAGATCGTGATGGCGGTCAAAACCCGGCGCGATTACTTCGGTCTCGATGTCGGGATCGATGCCTCGCAGATCGTACCGGCTTCCAAGCTGGTGTCGGGCATCACCGGTTTTCCCGTGCAACCGAACAAGGCGGTGGTGGGAGCCAATGCGTTTGCACACGCGTCGGGCATTCATCAGGACGGGGTACTCAAGCACCGAGACACCTACGAGATCATGCGGGCCGAAGACGTGGGCTGGTCCACCAATCGGATCGTCCTCGGCAAGCTCTCAGGCCGCAATGCGTTTAAGCAGCGCGTGCTCGAGCTCGGCATTCCGGTGGATTCCGAAACCGAGCTGAACGCCGCGTTCTCGCGCTTCAAAGACCTAGCCGACCGCAAGTCCGATATTTTTGATGAAGACATTCAGGCGCTGTTCTCCGATGAATCCATCGCGCCCGAGAGTGAACACTTCAAGCTGGTGTCGCTCGCTCAGGGCTCGGAAACCGGTGAGCGGCCGCATGCCGAGATCACGCTATCCGTGGCGGGCCGCGAGGCGCGAAGCCGCTCCGACGGCAATGGTCCGGTTGATGCCACGCTCAAAGCGATTGAATCTCAGGTGGATTCCGGAGCGGAGCTTCTGCTCTATTCGGTTAACGCCATCACCACCGGTACCGAGTCGCAAGGGGAGGTCACAGTCAGGCTCTCGCGCGGTGGAAGGATTGTGAACGGCGTGGGGGCCGACCCGGATATCATCGTTGCATCAGCCAAGGCCTACCTCAACGCGCTGAATAAGTTGCATAGCGACGTCGAGCGGGTCAACCCCCAGTTGGGTGTCTGAGGAATCACGCAAGTCTGCATCCGGCCTGTCAAATCCTGAACTCGTTAGGAGAACCTGAATGAGCGTCACACGACTACCCGTGGCCGCCTCGAATCGTGACCAGGTGGCGCTTCGAGAATTGAAGGTACAGCTTGCGGCCGCGATGCGCATGGCGGTGCTGCATGAACTCGATGAAGGCATCGATAACCATTTCACCGCGCGGGTGCCCGGTCAGCCCGGGCGTTATCTCATTTTGCCGTTCGGCTATCACTGGTCAGAAGCGCGGGCCGACGATCTGGTGGTGTTCGACGAAACCGGACAGACGCTCGAGGGCGACGGCACGGTCGAGCTGTCGGCCTGGTGCATTCATGCGCCGTTTCACCGGCTCACCGGGGCGGAGGTGGTGTTGCATACGCATCAGCCCTGGGCCGTTGCGCTCAATATGCTGAAAGATAATCGGCTGCTGAACGCGACCCAGACGGCTGTTTTCATGGCCCGCGACATTGCTTATGACGATCACTATGACGGCACCGCCGACCTGCCCTCGGAAGGCGAACGGCTCGCGCGAATTGCGGGCGATAAGCCGATTGTCTTCATGAAAAATCATGGTGTGATCACCACCGGCAAGACGGTTGCCCAGGCGTATCGCCGGCTTTACAAGCTTGAGCGGGCTTGTCGCACCCAGATGCTGGCCATGGCAACGGGGCGCGAACTGCAGGAAATCGACCCGGCCACGGTTGCCAAGGTGCTGGCGCCGGCTGACATGGAAACGCACTCGGGCGCCGACCGGGATCGGCTGTTCTTCGAAGCGATGATGCGAGTGGTGGATCGGGAACTGCCGGGGTATCGCTGACCGGGCGCAGGTTAATCCTGCCGCCCCGGCCCCCAGGCCAGGCCGCCATTTGAGTTGGGGCCCGAAATGTGAAAAAATCCCGCGAAAGCGCTGCGGCTGTCCACTTCACGAACAATAAGGACCCCAACATCGTGAGCTACGTCTTTGCCCCCTCTGCACGTGCGGAGGGCGGGCTCTCGATACCCTCGGCGATGTCAACGACGAGCCTGATCTCGTCTGCGCTGGGTTTCCTGGGCGGCGGCAAGCCGGACCTGGCCAGCCTTGATCTGGCGTTGCGGTCCTTCGCCCGTGGTGGCGATGCCCTCAAGGCGCTTGCAGTCAGTCTGGACTTCAAGCCACCGCCCCCAGACATGATGACTGGTCAATCGATTGTCGGCTGGCTCGATTCGGCGACTGGACGTGTGTTCATCGCCCCAACGACCGGATGGCAGGCGCCCGCCGGAACCTGGAAGCCCGCTTTGCGTGTCAATCCTGATTGGATCGCTCCCTATCTGGGTGGTCCAGCGGTGAAACCCGATCAACCGGTGGTCGCATTGCCCGACCCAGCGGTGCCTCCGCAGAAACCGGGCCAGCCCCAGCGGCCTGATCCCGAAGAATCTGACGATGATGTCGTCTCGAAGCATCCCGTCCAGGAAGATTCTGCGGACGAAGATTCTGCGGATGAACCGGACGGCGTGGGGTTGCCGGGCAGGCCTGATCCGTCCGGACCCGGCATGCCGAACCCTCCGCTCCAGGAACTCTGGTCGGTTGCGCGCGAGCTGAGCGATGCGGAGTGGCTGAGCCTTCGCAAAGCCATGACGGTGCTGCACGATGGCCGTGAAGCGGTTGGGAAGCTGGCGAACGAACTGGGCTTCAAGCCGCCTGCGGAGGCCGGGGTGGCCGCGCAGGCACTGATCGGCTGGCTGAATGAGTCGACCGGTCAGATCTTCATTGCGCCGAGTGCGGGCTGGACGCCGCCCGATAATGGCTGGGAGGTTGTCGCGAAGTTGCCGGTTGGCGATGGCACGCCCCTCCTCGGCAAGCCTCACGATAACGGGAACGTACCGCCGCCGATCCCGCCCACCCCCCCGCTGAAGGATGCATGGTCGGTCGCGCGCGAGCTGAGCGATGCAGAGTGGCTGAGCCTTCGCAAGGCCATGACGGTGCTGCACGATGGCCGTGAAGCGGTTGGGAAGCTGGCGAACGAACTGGGCTTCAAGCCGCCTGCGGAGGCCGG
>JALREG010000163.1 GCA_023253905.1 Burkholderiaceae bacterium | reverse complement strand
AGCAGGGTTTCGAACTGACGCTGGCCAGGCTGTGGTTCGCCAGGCATTCGTCCCAGCACTGATCCGCGATGACGCGCGATCGCCTCCAGATCGAGTACCTGCGCGCCCCGCGCAGCGAGCGCGTTCAGGAGCAGGCTTTTGCCGCAACCGGTTCGCCCGGCGATGACGTGGAATTGAAGTGTGGGAGGGAGTCTCTCGAGATCGTCGATCACGCGGTGCCGGAATGCCTTATATCCACCCTCAAGAAGGCTCACCCGCCAGCCGATCCGGGACAGGACGGTTGCAAGCGCACCGGAGCGGTTTCCGCCTCGCCAGCAGTAAACCAAGGGACGCCATTCCCGCGGCCGGTCGGCGAACTGGTTCTCAAGCAGATAGGCGATGTTGCGGGCAACCACGGCCGCGCCGACCCGCTTTGCAACAAATCCCGACTCGTTGCGATAGAGCGTGCCTACCTCTGCGCGCTCGGCATCATTGAGGACCGGAGCGCTGATTGCGCACGGGAGCCGGTCTTGCGAGAACTCGCCGGGGCTACGCGCGTCAAGGATGTCGTCAAACTCATGGATCCGGGACAGCGCCTCGTCCACCGTAAGGACGTCAGGCGCTTTCATCGTACAAACCCCTTACAATCGACTTCATGAAAGTCTTTGATCTCTGTTGTGAGGCCGACCACCGTTTCGAAGGCTGGTTTGCGTCGGAAGCTGAATACGAACGACAGATTGCCGAGTCGCTCGTGGAGTGCCCGTTTTGCGGTAGCCGTTCGCTTCGCAAAATGCTCTCTGCGCCGCGCTTGAATCTGTCTCATAGCCAGGCTGAGCGCGCGGCCCCGGAGCCCGCCGCGCATCCATCGCAAATGGCCCGCGACCAGATCCAGGCGATGTGGATGCAGATGGCGCGCCAGATTATTGAAAGCACTGAAGACGTGGGCGCACGGTTTGCTGAAGAGGCGAGAAAAATTCATTACCGTGAAGCTGAAGAGCGGGCGATTCGCGGCACCGCCAGTGCGGACGAAACGGCCGCACTGGCTGACGAAGGGATCGAAGTGCTTGCCTTGCCGCTGCCCGCCGCTCTCAAGGGTCCGGTTCAGTAATAAGTGCGGGTGCGGGAAGGGCGGTGCTTCCTCTTCACGCACGCCGTTGTTCGCTCGAATACGCTTCATGACCCTCGCGTAACCGGAATCTCAACCCGGTCAGCGTTGCCCGGCACAGGGGTGTGACGCGCGATTTCCAGTTTGGCAATGGCCGCGCGGTGCACCTCGTCTGGGCCATCGGCAAAGCGTAGCGTACGCGAATGCGCCCACATGGCGGCAAGCGGAAAATCGTCGCTCACGCCGCCTCCGCCATGGGCCTGAATTGCCCAATCCAGCACCTTGCCCGCTACATTGGGCGCAATCACCTTGATCATGGCGATTTCGCGTCGCGCCACCTTGTTGCCCACGGTGTCCATCATGTGTGCAGCCTGCAAGGTCATGAGGCGTGCCTGATCGATCATGCAGCGTGATTCGGCGATTCGCTCATGCCAGACCGAGTGCTCGGAGATTCGCTTGCCGAAGGCGACGCGCGACATCAGCCGCTTGCACATGAGTTCGAGCCCCCGCTCCGCGACGCCGATCTGGCGCATGCAATGATGGATCCGGCCCGGGCCCAGACGTCCCTGCGCGATTTCGAAGCCACGGCCCTCGCCGAGCAGCACATTATCGACAGGAACACGAACATCGGTGAACACGACTTCAGCATGCCCGTGAGGGGCATCATCGAAGCCATAGACGGTGAGCGGACGAACGATGGTGATGCCCGGCGTGTCTGCCGGGATGATGATCATCGACTGCTGTTGATGCCGCGGCGCGGAGGGGTCGGTCTTACCCATGAAAATAAAAACCTTGCAGCGCGGATCCGGTGCGCCGGAAGTCCACCACTTTCGCCCGTTGATGCGGTAATGATCACCTTCACGAACGATGGTGGACTCGATGTTGGTGGCATCTGATGAGGCGACGCCCGGCTCGGTCATCGCAAACGCCGAGCGGATCTCGCCTCGTAGCAGTGGGTCTAGCCACTGGCGTTTAAGCGATTCGCTCGCGTAGCGCTCAAAGGTTTCCATGTTGCCCGTATCGGGCGCTGAGCAGTTGAAGACCTCGGGCGCCCAGTGAACCCGACCCATGATCTCGCAAAGAGGCGCGTAGTCAAGATTTGACAGGCCTTCGGGCACGCGCGCCGATCGTGGCAGGAACAGGTTCCAAAGACCCGCCTCGCGCGCGATTGGCTTGAGTTCGTCAATCAGCCGGGTGGCGACCCAGACATTGCCGGCACGGCGGTTCGCGGCGACTTCCTCCTCGAACCGGTGTTCATTCGGGTAAATGTGCTGATCCATGAAGGCTTTGAGTCGGCCCTGAAGATCGAGACTGCGCGGGGAAAATTGGAATGACATGAGGGCTCCGATATCGGTGCTTGATAGACGGCTGATGAGGTCGGGCAAGTCGGCGGCGTTATCGAACGCCGCGCGCGATCTGCCAGCCCATTTCGGCGAGCGGCCTGACGCGCTCGATGGTGGCAGGCGCCTGCGTATTCGAGGCAGTGCCGTCAACCACCCGCTTGACGATGCCCTGCAGGATGGCCGCCAGCCTGAACATGTTGTAGGCGAGATAGAAATCCCAGTGCTCGAGTACGGATGCCAGGTCGCGTCCGGTCCGTTGGCAATAGCGGGCGATGTAGTCGTTCTCGGATGGAATGCCCAACGCCGCGAGATCGAGCCCGCCAATACCTCGAAAGGTGCCGGGCGGAATGCGCCACGACATGCAGTGATAGGAGAAATCGGCGAGGGGATGGCCGAGCGTTGAGAGTTCCCAATCGAGTACCGCTCGTGCGCGAGTTGAATGCGCCTCAAAAATCAGGTTGTCCATGCGGTAATCGCCATGCACGATCGAGATTTCATCGGAGGCTGGGATATGCGCGGGCAGCCAGTCGATCAGCTGGTGCATGGATTCAATGTGCTCGGTTTCCGATGCCTGGTACTGCTTGGTCCAACGGCCAATTTGCCGCGAAAAATAGTTGCCGGGACGGCCGTAGTCGGCCAGACCAATGGAAGCCGGGTCAATGGAGTGGAGCGCTGCCATCACCCGGTTCATCTCGTCGTAAAGCGCGGCGCGATCTGTGGTTGAAAAACCGGGGAGCGATTGATCCCACAGCACGCGTCCCTGCACATGTTCCATCACATAGAACGCGCGACCGATCACGGATTCATCTTCGCAGAGGCAGAACACCCGTGCGACGGGTACTTCAGTATGCGCGAGCGCGGACAGCACACGGAACTCTCGCTCGATGGCATGCGCAGACGGCAGGAGCTTGGCCACCGGCCCCGGCTTTGCCCGCATCACCCAGGTGCCAGTTGGCGATGACAGCAGGTACGTGGGGTTGGACTGCCCACCCTTGAAAATCTGCGCACGCAGTTCGCCCGAAAAACCGGGTAGATGGTTGCGCAGCCACTGCCCCAGTCGCTGCGTGTCAATTTGATGTCGCTCGGGCACCGGCATCGTCCCGTCAAATTCGGGCTCGTCAGACCCACTGGCGTGGGCACCTGGCGCGGGGCGGTCGGCAGCGTTGGTCATGGTTCAGTCGGGATGAAGAAGTGAAAGGCCCAGTTTGGCGCGGCGACGCAGCCACATACTGGGCCGGTAGCGTGGATCGGCGGTGATCTGATGAATCTCGTCAAGCAGCTGCGTGAGGCGCATCGCGCCTAGCTTGTCGCCGAGGGTGAGCGGCCCTGCGGGATAGCCGAGGCCCAGCCTGACCGCGGTGTCAATATCGGCAGGGGAAGCAATACGCTGCTGGGCAATCTCACAGCCAATTGCAACGATCATCGCGAGAATTCGCGGCGCTACAAAACCTGCGCTGTCGCGAATCACCGAAACGCGAACGCCGTCTGCTGTAAACAGCGAGTGCGCCGCATTGCGGTAGTCGGTGCGGGTGGCCGGCGTGGTCATGAGCGTTCTGCGCTGGCACGCGCCCTTAGCGACTTCAAAAAACGTGTCAATGGCGACGGCGCGCTCGGCCGGCCAGTCGCGACAGGCGTGGGTGGCGTCGTGGCCAAGCGGGGCGAGAAGAATCAGTGACTCGGTGCCTGGTTCAGGGCTTGTGTCGACCCGTCCGCCGAGATCGGCGACCAGCGCGCCCAGTGCGCCGTGGTGAGGGCCGGGAGCGATCCAGACAGGCGGCAGCGACCCAACTGCGGGGGAGGCGGGCTCGGGCGGATTTTGCTGTTTGCCGTCAACGTGGCGATACCAGCCCTCGCCTCGCTTGCGCCCGTGGAGCCCCGCAACATTTCGCTGCGCTGCGATGACGGAGGGCCGAAAGCGGGGCTCGTCGAAATACTGGCGGTAAATGGATTCCATCACCGGGTGCGACACGTCGAGTCCGGTGAGGTCCATGAGCTCGAAGGGGCCGAGCTTGAACCCACTGCCATCGATGTTCACCTGCTCGCGCATGATGCGGTCGATGGTGGCGGGGTCGGCGACGCCTTCGCCGAGCAACCGCAGGGCCTCGGTGCCGAAGCCGCGTCCGGCGTGATTGACGATGAATCCCGGCGTATCCTGCGCGCGCACGGCCTGGTGCCCGGCGAGTTCTGCCAGCGCGCAGAGCTTGTCGAGAATGCCTGGCTCGGTGCGCGGGCCGCCAATGACCTCGACAATGCGCATCAGCGGCACAGGGTTGAAGAAATGGTAGCCCGCCACCCGCTCAGGATGACGGCTGCTCGCGGCGATGGCAGTGATGGATAGCGAGGACGTATTGCTGGCGATCACCGCCCCTGTGGCGAGCACGTCATCGAGGTTGGCAAGAAGTTCGCGCTTGGCATCGAGCCGCTCGACGATCGCCTCGATGACCAGGTCGCAGTCAGCGAGATCGGCCAGAGCCTGTGCGGGCAGGATTCGTTGGACAGCAGCCTGCGCCTGGTCGGCGGTCAGCCGCCCTTTGTCCTGAAGCAGGCTGAACACACCGGCGAGCGACTGCACCGCAGCCGCCAGAGCGGGCGCATGGCTATCGAACAGTCGCACGGGAATGCCCGCCTGCGCGAAGATCTGCGCAATGCCGCGGCCCATGACGCCGCTACCGACGACGCCGATTCGTTGGAAGGGTGTGGGTTTCATGGCCCAATTGTAACCGGCGGGCACGCTACACTCCGCGCTGGAGTCCACGTGGCAGAACACGTTGACGACCCACCACTTTTGAGTCGGGGAGACGATGATGATCAGACTGCACGGTTTTGCGGTGAGCAATTACTACAACAAGGTGAAGGTCGCACTCCTCGAGAAGGGCCTGCCATTTGAGGAGGTGTACAACCGTGCCAGCAAGGATGCCGCAACGCTCGCGCTCAGTCCGCTCGGCAAGATCCCCTTTATCGAGACCGAGCACGGTCCACTCTCGGAGTCTCAGGTCATCATCGAGTACCTCGAGGACCTCCAACCCGAGCCCGCACTCCTGCCCGCCGATCCGTGGCAGCGGGCCAAGATTCGAGAGATCGTGGCCTATCTGGAAACCCATGTTGAGCTCACCGCACGGCGTCTGTACGGCAAAGCGTTCTTTGGCGGCACGGCCACCGATGAACTGATCGCGCAAACCCGCACCGATCTCGTGAAAGTGATCGACGCCTTCGGAAAACTCGCGCGATTCGGCCCTTACCTGGCAGGTGACCGGTTCAGCTACGCCGACTGTGCGGGCCTCGTGCACCTGCCCCTGGTTTCACTGGCGAGCAAAACGATCTATGGCGAAGACCTGATGGCAGCCTTTCCGGTGCGTGATTACCTCAAGCTGCTCGGGGAGCGCGCGTCGGTCCAGCGGGTCAACGCCGATCGCAAAGCGGCGCTTGCGCCTAAGAGCTAAGATGCGACCGAGAGCTAGGCTGCGTCAAAGGCTGTGACCTGCTCGTCGCGCTGGGTTTGAAGTTCCAGCCAGCGGGTTTCGGCATCGTCTTTTTCGCGGGCGAGCGCAGCGCGCTGTCGGTTCAGTCCGGCCACTTTTGCTCCATCCGTGCCAGGCCCGTAAAGCGTAGGGTCCTGTAGGGCGGCCTCCGCGTGGGCTAATTCGGATTCAAGCGTCTTGAGGCGGGTCTCGATCGCACGAATTTCGGCATCGATGGCTCGGGTGAGGTTCGCGAGCGCCACCCGCCGTTCCGCGGCAAGCCGGCGTTCGGTTCGACGGTCAACGGCTGATGCCGAATCGGGAAGGGGGGCGGCCGCGACGCGCTCTGCGCTATCGCCACCCGGCGGCGGGGCGGTCGCGATGGCCACATCACCGCGGCGTTGTGCGATCCAGGCGTCATAGTCGTCCAGGTCACCGTCATAATCGGTGAGTGTGCCGTCGGCCACGATGACGAATCGGTCCACGCTCGCTCGCAGCAGATACCTGTCGTGGGAGACCAGCAGAAGTGCGCCGTCAAACCGGGCTAGCGCGTCGGCAAGGGAGTCGCGCGTCTGCGCATCGAGATGGTTGGTCGGCTCATCAAGCACCAGCAGCTGCGGGCGCTGCCAGGCAAGCAGGGCAAACAGAAGGCGAGCTTTTTCGCCGCCCGACATCGGTCCGACAGAGCGGGTTGCGTCTTCGCCGCGAAAGCCGAAACGTCCGAGAAAGTCGCGTAAGGCCTGTTCGCGCTGTTCGGGTGCGAGCCGCTGCAAATGGCGCAGGGCCGACTCGTCATCCCGCAGCGCGTCAACCCCCTGCTGGGCGAAATAGCCTACCCGCAGCCCGCGCGCGATGGTGATCTCGCCTGATACCGGCGGCAGCTCGCCCACCAGGGTGCGGATGAGCGTGGTCTTGCCCGCTCCGTTCCGGCCCAGGACGCCGATTCTCGCGCCACGTTCAATCTGCAGCTGCTGTACCTGCACAACCGGTGTCTGCTGATAGCCGGCGCCGAGACGCTCGACCAGCACGAGATGCTCTGGACAGTCTTCGGCCGAGGCGAGCTCGATATCAACACCACTCAACGCCCGTACCACTTCCACCTCGGCCATACGCTCCAGCGCCTTGATACGGCTTTGCACTTGACGCGCCCGGGTTGCCTGCGCACGGAATCGCCGGATGAATGATTCGAGATGGGCAGCCCGCGCTGCCGTAGATTCGCGCTCTCGCGCAGCCTGTGCAGCGCGGGCTGCGCGCTGCCTTTCGAAATCGCTATACCCCCCCGCAAAGCGCATGAGTCGGCCCTCATCAATATGAAGGCAACACTTCACGACGCGATCGAGGAAGTCTCGATCGTGCGACACGATCACCATGGTGCACGCGGATCGCACCAGCCAGCGCTCAAGCCACAACACGGCATCGAGGTCGAGGTGGTTGGTGGGTTCATCACGGAGCAGCAGGTCGGCTGGTGCAAACAGCGCCCGCGCGAGATTGAGCCGCATGCGCCATCC
>JALREG010000091.1 GCA_023253905.1 Burkholderiaceae bacterium | reverse complement strand
ACAATCCGCCCCTGCTTCGGCGGGCCTCCGGCGAACTGGAACGGCTGGACCAGTCCACCGGGCTCGTTTTGGGTGTCATCGAGGACGCTGTGTATGACGAGACACGCCTACAGATGCTGCCCGGTGACACGTTGGTGCTTTACACAGACGGAATCACCGAGGCGCATAACGCGAAGCAGCAGATGTTCGGCGTCAGTCGACTCGAGACCGTGTGTAGAAATGCCTCCATTCCAACGGTAAAAACCCTGATCGATCAGGTGATGCTATCCGTTGACGAATTCGCAGGCGGCGCACCGCAATACGACGACATCACACTGATGGTTCTGCGGTATCGCCCGAGCGAAAGCCGGCAGCCTTCGGTGCTATGACAGACACATTATTTTCGGTGAATAAAATCCGCTAAGCGTTCAGCGTAAAACCGACTGCCCGAGGCACTCAGGTGATCAACGTCACGGTATAAGAAGCCATACCGAGGATCGTAACCCCGGCAAAATCGGGAGTCGCAAAACGAGTCTGTTGGGTCAAACACAAGGGTTGCTGGAAACTCAGCGACAACATCCGATACCAGTTTCTTGTAAGAAACGGCCCGATCCTCATATTCCTGTCGCGGGACAACACAATTTTGTGCGTCTGCGGCCGGAACCAGGTCACGAAGAACGAATTTTCCGATTGATAGTTTTTTTGAGCCTTTGGAACAGCCGCTGTCTATTCCCAGTTCAGGAACATCAATCGCGAAAATTACGTTGGATTTTCTAAGCGATGACAGCTCAGAAAGCGTCTGGCGAAGACCAATCTCAAATACCTTGTACCTGTCCGTGATTGATTTGTCAGTAATAAGCTCTACCCCCAAGCCGGTTACGCGAGCGACATCTTTCCCTTTGAACGGCACTGCATCAAGGTAAAGCGGCCCCATAGCGCTTAATATAATTACCGCGCCGGGGTCGTCTTTGATGATTTTGTCAAGCCACAAGTTGATCGTTCTAGCGCATTCGCCAGGAGCGAATCGCGAGTCATACCTGTCAACATTCCGGAATGGAATACAGCCAACACTTGTAAAGTTTTCGACCCTGCCAGTTGTTATTGATACGAGGCCAGAAATAAGGTGCTCGCCGTGCGAGTCACCAAGAACCACAAAATTTCTGTCGGTAAGCTTGGCCTGCCCTGAATCGGGGATAATCGTATTTTCCGGGAAACCTTCGTTTGCGCGTCCGTAGTAACCAAACCCGATAAAAAACAAACCGCCAACGATAACAATCTTTAAAAATAGTGCGCGCTTGATTATTCCTTGCGACCTGAACGGCCCTTCCACAAATTTCCAGGTGAAAAACGCCAGTGCCAAAGCAATCACCAGAAGAACAATGAAGAGGTGGCGATCGGGCTCTTCCACTCCCCCGTGCCTGGCAAATGCAAATAATGGCTGATGCCACAAATAAGCACTGTAGCTGATTAATCCAAGGGCTACAAAGGCCCTGTTTCCGATAAACCTCCCCACCGTATTATTTTCAGTAGCAAACACGATGATCAAAACGGTAGCGAGGGTCGGCACAAGAGCATAATAACCGGGAAAGGGAGTTGCTTTACTGTATGAGAAAACAGCATAAAAAATGAGTATGACCCCCAACCATCCACCTACTTCGCCAGCTGTTCTGCCGAAACCTTGACGCGAAGTTTGCGAGAGATAAACTGCTGCGAGCGCGCCAACAAGCAATTCCCATCCGCGGGTGGGCAGCAAATAAAAGGCAGCCGCAGGCTTTGTATATACCGCCCACTGCGCAAAGGCAAGGCTGGCGACGGCCCCTGTCAGAAGTGATACGAATAACCACCGTCGGGCCCGTTTCCAAATAAACATCAGAATAATTGGAAAAACGAGATAGTACTGCTCCTCGACTGCTAAGCTCCATGTGTGTAGCAGCGGTTTAAGTTCTGCAGTCGTATCAAAGTAGCCACTCTCCCGATAGAACAAGACATTTGACGCAAAAATAGACACCGCAATAAGGCTGCGCGAAAAGTTTTTATACTCGGGTGCGGTCAAAAAGAGCCATGCGAAAGGGATGGAAACGAGCATCACAAGAAACAATGCTGGCAAAATTCTCCTGGCGCGACGCTCATAAAAATCAATAATCGAGAATTTTCCGCGCGCAAGATCATTCAGGATGATTTTTGTTATGAGGTAGCCGCTGATCACGAAGAAAACATCCACACCGACAAAGCCGCCACCAAACGCCCCAATGCCAGCGTGGAACAGCATCACTGGCAGCACAGCAATCGCCCTCAGTCCATCTATCTCGCGTCGGTATTCCATTACGTTTCGTCTACTACGATCGGTGACCACGCGACGAATCTGGCCGAGGCAGTGATTGACGTGGTGAGGGGAACCAACATTCGTCACTCGCCCGTGACAGACGCGGAACGCGCGGCGGGCTCAATATGCCCCACTGGGCCCGGCGTTTCAGGCCCGGAGCGCCCGCAAGAGCGAAAACATCACACCGCGACCGGCTGAAAGACACGGATCCTTGGCGCGAGCTTGCCTCGCAACTCCCGATCCGCGACCCGAATGTCGTACTCGGACTGCAGGTTCAGCCAGAACCGGGGTTCCATGCCGAAGAACAACCCGAGCCGAAGCGCGGTATCCGCAGTGATGGGTCGTTGCCCGTTCACCAACTCGCTGATTCTGCTTGGCGAGACATCGATGTCCGAAGCGAGCTGGCGAGCACTGATGCTCATGGGCTTCATGAAATCCTCCAGCAGGATCTCGCCCGGATGAATCTCTTCGAGCAACTTGGCCATGTTTCGCATTCCTAGTGGTAGTCCACGATCTCGACGCGGTGCGCTCCATCGGTCTTCCAGACAAAGCAGATTCGCCACTGGTCGTTGATACGAATGCTGTGCTGTCCCTTTCGATCGGCCTTCAGGGCCTCCAGCTGGTTGCCCGGTGGGACGCGCAGGCTTGCCAACTCGGTGGCTGCATGGATCTGCAGCAACTTGCGCCTGGCGACGCGCTCAATGTTCCGGAAGCGGGATACCGCGCGGCTGTGAAACAGGGCCTCCGTATCGGCGCATACGAACCAGCGGATCATAGCTAATTCTGATCCGTATGAGAGGTTCCGTCAAGCGGAACGGGTCATCCAGACTACCGCTACGGTCCGGCGGCTGCGGTGGCTGAGCCTGCCCGGGCGCACGAAGCGCCCGCGCTGCCAGACTGCATCCGACCCGCGCCGCTCAAATGTATCGCCGATCAGCTCGTTGAACTCGTCGGCGTGGATCACAATGTGCCGCGGCCGTTGCCGAGTCATAGCACCTCACGAATTCTAGAGCTGCTACCGATGGTCCGAGATAGATCTCGAAAGCCACACTACTCCCACTCAATGGTCGCCGGCGGCTTCCCGCTGATGTCATACACTACCCGGTTGATACCGCGCACTTCATTGATGATCCGATTGGACACCTTCCCCAGCAGGTCATGCGGCAAGTGGGCCCAATGCGCCGTCATAAAGTCTTGGGTCTGCACGGCACGCAGCGCCACCACGAACTCATAGGTGCGGCCATCGCCCATCACACCCACCGACTTCACCGGCAGGAATACCGCGAACGCCTGGGAAGTCTTGTCATACCAGTTGCGACCGTCGGTGGCGTCGACCGTGGCGCGTAGTTCCTCAATAAAAATCGCATCGGCTCTGCGAAGCAGTTCGGCATACTCGGCACGAACCTCACCCAAAATCCTGACCCCCAGCCCCGGCCCTGGGAATGGATGACGATAGACCATCTCCCTGGGCAGACCCAGCGCCACACCCAGTTCACGAACTTCATCCTTGAAGAGTTCGCGCAGGGGCTCAAGGAGCTTCAGGTGAAGCGTGTCCGGGAGTCCGCCGACGTTGTGATGCGACTTGATCGTGGTCGCCTTTTTCGTCTTGGCGCCTGCAGATTCGATCACGTCAGGATAGATGGTCCCCTGCGCGAGCCAGCGCGCGCGCGGCAACTTGGCCGCCTCCGCCTGGAACACTTCAACGAATTCACGACCGATGATGCGGCGTTTTGCTTCAGGATCGGTCACGCCCGACAACTCGCCCATGAAGCGCTTCGATGCATCGACATGAACGATCCGTAAGCCCATGTGCTTCGCAAAGGTGCTCATCACCTGATCGCCTTCGCCAAGCCGCAGCAACCCATTGTCGACAAACACGCAGGTAAGCTGGTCGCCTATCGCACGATGGATGAGTGCGGCAGCAACGCTCGAATCGACCCCGCCCGACAGACCGAGGATCACCTCTTCGTCGCCAACTGCGTTACGAATACGCTCGACAGCCTCGCCGATATAGTCGCCCATCACCCAGTCGGGTCGCGCCTGACAAAGGTCGATGACGAACCGTTGCAGAATCGCAGCGCCCTGAAGGGTATGAGTGACTTCCGGGTGAAACTGAACGGCATACAGCCCGCGCGCTTCATCAGCCATTCCAGCAATCGGGCAGCTCGGTGTGGAGGCCATGAGCTTGAACCCAGGCGGCATCTCGGTGACCTTATCGCCGTGACTCATCCAGACCTTCAGAATGCCGTGCCCCTCAGACGTTGCGAAGTCCTGAATGCCGTCGAGCAAACGCGTGTGGCCGCGAGCACGAACCTCGGCGTATCCAAACTCCCGGGTCTGGCCGCTTTCCACCTTGCCGCCGAGTTGCTGCGCCATCGTCTGCATGCCATAGCAGATGCCCAGTACGGGAACACCAAGCTCAAACACTGCCTGGGGTGCGCGGTCGGTGGACTCGTGGTGTGCAGACATGTGACTGCCGGAGAGGATGATGCCCCGCGGCCCAAAACTCCGCACGAACTCATCCGAAACATCACAGGGATGAATTTCGCAATACACATGCGCCTCGCGGACGCGACGCGCAATCAGCTGCGTTACCTGCGACCCGAAGTCGAGGATAAGAATCCGGTCATGCATGACTACTCAGCCTGGTAATTGGGCGCTTCTTTGGTGATCTGCACGTCGTGCACATGAGACTCGCGCATGCCGGCGGAACTGATTTCGACAAACTGCGGACGCTCACGCATCTGCTCGATAGTGGCGCAGCCGCAATAGCCCATGCTGGCGCGTAACCCGCCGCACATCTGGTAGAGGATCGTGCCAACCGCCCCCTTGTAAGGGACTCGTCCTTCAATCCCTTCAGGAACCAGTTTGTCTGCATTCGAGGCTGGGTCCTGGAAATAGCGGTCGGCTGCCCCTTCGGCCATTGCGCCCAAAGAGCCCATGCCGCGGTAGCTCTTGTAGGAGCGTCCCTGGTAGAGGATGACCTCGCCGGGCGCCTCTTCGGTGCCGGCGAAGACCGAGCCCATCATGACCGTCCAGGCACCTGCGGCGATGGCTTTTGCCACATCGCCCGAGTAGCGAACCCCGCCGTCCGCTATGAGCGGCACCCCTGTGCCTTCAAGCGCTGCGGCGACATCGCTGATTGCGCTGATTTGAGGTACGCCCACCCCGGCTACGATCCGCGTCGTGCAGATGGACCCTGGGCCGATACCAACCTTGACCCCATCAGCGCCCGCGTCGAGGAGCGCCTTGGCAGCATCGCCCGTGGCGATATTGCCACCGATGACCTGCAAGGACGGATGCGCGCGTTTAATGGCCGCGACGCGATCGAGCACCCCCCGGGTATGGCCGTGCGCGGTATCCACCACGATGGCGTCGACCCCTGCACGCACCAGCAACGCGACACGCTCTTCGACATCACCCCCCACGCCCACCGCCGCCGCCACACGCAGCTTGCCCTGTCCATCTTTACTTGCGCTGGGGTGCTCGGTTGCTTTCAGTATGTCTTTGACTGTGATGAGGCCTTTCAGCTCAAAATTGCCGCCAATCACCAGGACGCGCTCGAGTCGGTGCTCGTGCATGAGCCGTTGCGCATGGTCGAGCGTGGCCCCCTCCGGTACCGTGACCAGACGCTCGCGCGGGGTCATGATGTTCCGAACTGGCTCATCCAGCCGTGTTTCAAACCGCAGGTCGCGGTTGGTGACGATGCCCACCACCTGCCCCCCGCGCACCACCGGGAGCCCCGAAATACGATGCTGCTGGGTAAGCTTGATGACATCGAGCACCTTCATGTCCGGGTCGATGGTGATGGGGTCGGACAAAACACCGGTTTCATAACGCTTGACCCGCGCGACCTCCTCCGCCTGCCGGGCGGGCGACAGGTTCTTGTGTACAACCCCGATGCCGCCTTCCTGTGCGATGGCGATCGCCAGTCGGGACTCGGTAACCGTGTCCATCGCAGCGGAAACCAGCGGAATGTTGAGCGTGATGTCGCGACTGAAGCGCGTGCGAAGCGACGTATCGCGCGGCAGGATGTCGGAGTAAGCCGGAACCAGCAGGACGTCGTCAAACGTCAGTGCCTTCTTGGCTAGTCGCATGGAAGCCTCACCTGGCAAAACGTAATTATACCGACGGGGGCGCGACGCCTGGATTCATTGCCCGCCCATGGTGCCGCGATCTGCGCTCACCGGCGTTGCCAGCGTACATCGCCGCGGCGCTGCCGCTGCACCTCGGCTCGCCGAGCGCGCGAATGCTTGGGATCAGCAACCAGCGGCGCAAGAAACTCGACCCGGTCACCCATGTGCAGCGGGGACTGAAGCGTCACCGCCTCTCCAAATACCGCGGCTGACAGCGAACCGTTTGCCAGTCCGATGCCCAAATCGGGCCGATTCGCTGCCGACAGCGCATCCGCCACCGTGGCTCGCACCGGAAGCGTCAAGCGCTCGCAACGCACATGAGGATCCCCGGACGCGCGATCTGCGACCCAGCAGATCTCGACCTCGATGCTTTCCTGTGGCGGGAAGATCTCCGAGCTCATTTTTCAGCCTCGCCGTACAGTTGATCCGCGCGATCCACAAACGCATCGACCATGGTGGCTGCGATATGATCAAAGACCGGTGCGAGTGCCCGTCCCAGCAATCCCCCGCCAAACTGGTATTCAAGAGACAATTCCACCCGACAAGCGTCATCACGAATTCGGGTAAATCGCCAGGTGCCATGTAGCGACTTGAATGGTCCCTGTTGTAACTGCATGGAAATGGATTCGGGAGGCAGGTGCCGGTTAATGGTTGAGAATGACTGCCGAAGGCCCTTGAACGCAATCTGAACTGTGGCGAGCTTTGACCCGTCTGGCTGGGATGTAACCGACGCCCCGCCACACCAGGGCAAAAATGACGGATAGTCCTCAACCCGAGCAACCAGATCGAACATCCGCTCGCACGGATGCGCAAGTAGTACCGATTTCCTGACCTCACCCATTACCCGTCACATATCCGCCATAAAAAGAGTTGCGATTTTGTCATGAGCATCATTCAGAACAAAAAAGCCTTCCATGACTACTCGATCGAAGAGCGATTCGAGGCTGGCCTGGTGCTCGAGGGCTGGGAGGTCAAGGCCATCCGTGCCGGTCGGGCCCAGATCAAGGAAGCCTATGTCATTCTCCGAAGGGCAGAGCTCTATCTGATTGGCGCTCATATTTCCGCGCTCCCCGAGGCGTCCACCCACATTCAGCCCGACCCCGTTCGGACACGAAAACTACTGATGCGGGCGGAAGAAATCCGAAAGCTCATCGGGAAGGTGGAACGTGCAGGCTATACACTGGTTCCGCTCGATTTCCACTACACCCGCGGCCGGGTGAAGCTCGCCCTGGGACTTGCAAAGGGCAAGCGCCAGCATGACAAGCGAGATGCCGAGCGTGACCGCGATTGGCAGCGCGAACGCGCCCAGATCATGAAGCAGACCAACCGGAAGCGCGGCGACTGAGGGCCAATTGCTACGACGTGCGGTTTGCGGGCCCCACCCAACGCGCGCTTGCCGCGAGTCCGCGGAGCCTCCCGAAATAGCGATCGGCTGATGGCACGTTGCCCAATAGCCACTGAAACAACATGGCGGTCGCCATGGCGTCGCTCGCTGCCGCGTGTCGCTCGAGGGCGGACAGATTGGCAATCGTCAACCACTCATCAAGCGAATGTGCGACCGTCTCCGGGCGCAGCGCAGGCGCCAGCGCAGCGAGATCTAACCAGCGGCGAGGTACCGCAAGGTTTACATTGCGCAGCGCTCGCGTGAGAAACGCGCGGTCAAACCCAACGTGAAAGCCCACCAGCGGCGAATCACCGGCATAGTCAAGGAAGCGGCGGCACGCGAGTGCGGGCGGCTCACCACCCACCTGAGCGGCTACGCCGATTCGATGGATGAGGATGTTGCTTCGCTCCGAAATCGCAGGGGGGCGAACGGCCACCTCGAAACTATCACTCACGTCGATACCCGCCGGCGACAGGGCCACGGCTCCAATGGAGAGTAACGCGTCATGCTCGGTATCGAGACCTGTGGTTTCGACATCAATCACCACCCAACGTGCCTCGGGACCAGCCTCCGCACCCTTCCACAATCGGGCAAGGGGACGCCGCACCGCTTCAAAAGCGGGCCACCTCATGGATAGTCAATGTATAAGCGCTGCAGCGCTTTGCGAACCTGGCGTAGTGCTTCCACCAGAATTCGACGATCAAGCGGCGACAAAGTGTCGAGGTCGATCAGGTTAGGATTGGTAATGCGTGGCGATTCAGCTGAATGCAGATGCTGAACCCGAAGCCGCAGACCCTGCAAGAAGTTGAAGCCATCGATCCAGCCCCGTCCTTCGTTGGCATCGACCACGGCATTCTCGATCAGCGCGTCGATCCGAGCCACGGTGCCGGACTGAATAATCCCGTTTGCGAGGCACAGAAGCCGCGCCACTTCGACCATGGGCATGGTGCCTTGCAGCTTCAAATCAATCGAGCCGGTCTCCGGGGCCAACATGCCCAGAACACCGCTCGCAAGAAAGCGTGGCGGGTTACTGCGCTGGGCGTTGTCACTCATTAATTTTTGGAAGCGGGCGCTCCGTTGCACGCTGGGCGCGACCATCGCCCGCAGGCGCTCCCCCAGATCGAGATTGCCTGCGAGTGGCCTCAGGTCGAAAAAGATGCTTGCGTTCAGCAGGTCTTGCGGGCTGCCATGAGCGACCCACTGGGCAAAGCGCGCCTGCCACTGCGATAGGCTCAGGCAGCACTCAGGATTGCCCGCCATGATGCCGCCTTTGCAGAGCGGGTAGCCGCTACGGTCCAGCCAGTGGTTCACCGACTGCCCAAGCGCAAGCAAGGCCGGGCGCGATTCAGCCGGGCAAGCGTCGTCGAACACGATACCGTTGTCCTGATCGGTTGCAATGGTTTGCTCCTCGCGCCCTTCGCTACCGAAAGCAAGCCAGCAGAACGATTCAAGATCAACGCCGCTTGACGCAGCAAGGATCGTGATCAGGCGCTGGGTGAGCTGATCGTTCATTCGGCTGATGAGATGCGTGAGATGCTGCGCTGCGACCCCCTGTGCCACCAGCGACCGCGACCACTCGCGGATCTCATCCGCAATCGAGATCAACTGTTCGGGTTGCGCCGCCCGAACAATAGAATCGCTCAGTTGCCTGAGGTTCCGGCGCGTGAGCGCGAACAGGTCGCGCTCGGTCACCACGCCGATCACCCGCCCCCCGTCAATGACCGGCACGTGGCGAATCGAACGGTCTGCCATCAGCATGGTCGCGTCGGCGACCGTTGCATCGGCAGCGAGCGCAGAGACGGGTGCGCTCATCACTGCTGAAATGGGGGCGCTCAGCGATCGCTCAGGCAATACGATTCGGCCAATGACATCCTGCCGCGTGAAAATCCCGATTGGCTGACCGCTGAGCTCATCGACGATCAGCATGGCGCCAACCGCCTCGCGCTCCATCATCGCCATCGCTTCGCCCAGTGACGTTTCAGGCCGACACCAAACGGGTTCACGCCGGATCATCGTGCGCAGTGGCTGACTCATGAGACGCCACTGCGCGCTCTGCGCTGAGTAGCTCGCCTGCACCGCGCGCATGGAGAGTTCCATCAGCGCGGCCAGCCGTCGTCTGCAAAAATCAGTGAATACCTCGCTTCGTCCAAGAAGTTGTTCGAAGTGCTCAGTGGGCAGAAGCCAGCAGAAGAGATCCGATACCGCCGCATAACGGGTGCGGATCGGACGCTTCCCCATCAACGAGCCGATCGGGAACATGTCTCCCGGGCCGAGCGCGAGCGGCGACGTTGTTGAACCGCCCCCCTCGCCGGGCAGGACGCCCTCCAGCCCGCCCTGCCGCACGATAAAACAGCCAGGCGGATGATCAACGCCCGGTTCAAGGATTCGCTCGGTGGCGGCGAAATATTGAAGACGCACGTGCCGGGCTACGAAATCGACATCCTCGAGCGCCATCTCGGAGAACGGCGCGTGCGCACGGAGCGCCGCAACCGTCTCTCGAATCAGGGACTCGGCTGTCATCGCGCCCGGCTGCTGCTTCGCCTAACGCTCTGCCCCGCCCGCCGCCAGTCGCTGCCAGGTGGTGACCACTGTGTCGGGATTGAGCGAAATCGAGGCGATTCCCTGGGCCATCAGCCATTCAGCGAGGTCGGGGTGATCAGACGGCCCTTGCCCGCAGATGCCGACGTACTTGCCAGCACGGCGACACGCGCTGATTGCCGATTCGAGCAAGGCCTTCACCGCCGGGTCACGCTCATCGAAGGCCTCCGCAACCAGCCCGGAATCGCGATCGAGGCCCAGTGTGAGCTGCGTGAGATCGTTCGAGCCAATTGAAAAACCGTCGAAGTGCTCGAGGAACGCGTCAGCCAGAATGGCGTTAGACGGGAGCTCGCACATCATGATGAGCCTGAGCGCGCCGCTACTGGCGCCATCCGGGGCGGTGCCGCGTTTGAGCCCGTGTTGCGCGAGCAGACCGACCACCCGCTCTGCTTCATTAACCGTACGCACAAACGGAACCATCAATTCAACGTTGGTGAGCCCCATATCGTTACGAACCCGGCGAAGCGCTTCACATTCGAGCTCAAAGCAATCACGGAATCCTTGAGAAATGTAGCGCGACGCGCCCCGGAAACCCAGCATCGGGTTTTCTTCCTCAGGCTCGTAACGCGATCCGCCAATGAGCTTCCGATACTCGTTCGACTTGAAGTCAGACAGGCGCACAATGACTGGCTTGGGCCAGAACGCTGCCGCAATGGTCGCCACGCCCTCGGCAAGCCGCTGCACAAAGAACTCGCGAGGCGTGCTGTGTCCGCGCGCGACACTTTCTACCGCAACACAAAGCTCGGCATCCACATTCGGGTAGTCAAGAATGGCCTTGGGATGAATACCGATATTGTTGTTGATGATGAATTCCAGCCGCGCGAGACCGACGCCGGCATTGGGAAGCGCTGCGAACTCGAAGGCAAGTCGCGGATTGCCGACATTCATCATGATTTTCACGGGAATATCGGGCATTTCGCCGGTGGCCACCTCGCTCACCTCAGTCTCGAGCAGGCCGTCGTAAATGAAACCGGTGTCACCCTCGGCGCATGAAACAGTGACCAGCGCGTCCGATTTGAGGCGTTCGGTTGCATCGTTACATCCGACCACCGCCGGGATACCCAACTCGCGCGCAATGATGGCTGCGTGGCAGGTTCTCCCTCCTCGGTTGGTAACGATCGCTGAAGCGCGCTTCATCACAGGTTCCCAGTTCGGGTCGGTCATGTCCGTGACCAGCACATCACCCGGACGAACCTGATCCATTTGGGAGGCATCCAGAATGACCCGTACCGGTCCGGCGCCGACCTTCTGACCGATTGCGCGTCCGGAGGCAAGCACATCGGCGGATCCCTTCAAACGATAGCGCTGCTGGCGCCCGCCCTGCTCGCGTGACTTCACAGTTTCGGGCCGTGCCTGCAGGATGTAGAGAAGGCCGTCGCTACCATCGCGGCCCCACTCGATATCCATGGGCCGACCGTAGTGGCGTTCGATCGTGATGCCGTAGCGTGCGAGCTCGAGCACCTCCGCGTCAGTGAGCGAATACCGGTTGCGCAGTTCAACCGGCGTATCGACTGTCCTGACGGTCTGGCCCGGCTGGTCAGAGAACTCCATACGAATCAGCTTGGAACCCATTTCGCGACGAATGATGGGCTGGCGCGCCACCCCGATCATGGGCTTGTGAACATAGAACTCATCGGGATTGACAGCTCCCTGGACCACCGTCTCACCCAGGCCCCAGGCACTGGTGATGAACACAACGTCACGAAACCCTGATTCGGTGTCCAGGGTGAACATGACGCCAGAACTACCCAGGTCGCTTCGAACCATGCGCTGGATACCGGCGGAAAGCGCAACCTCGGCGTGCGTAAAGCCCTTGTGAACGCGGTAGGCGATGGCGCGGTCGTTGTAGAGCGAAGCAAACACATGTCGTACCCGATCGAGCACCGCCTCGATTCCGCACACGTTCAGGTAGGTTTCCTGCTGGCCCGCGAACGATGCGTCGGGAAGATCCTCAGCCGTTGCTGAGGATCGGACGGCTACCGGCAGGAGGGGGCCCGATTCAGCGGTGAGAAGCGCGTGATGCGCGCGAATATCAGCCTCGAGCGCTGCTGGAAGCGGCGCCGAGCAGATCCAGGCTCGAATGTCGGCACCGCATTCAGACAGCGCCTTGACGTCGTCGACGTTTAGCGCATCCAGCCGTCTCGCGATCCGTTCGGCGAGTCCGTCATGGGCGAGGAATTCGCGGAAGGCCGATGCCGTGGTGGCATAGCCCCCCGGCACTCGGACGCCGACGGCCGCCAGCTGGCTGATCATTTCGCCCAGGGAGGCATTTTTGCCCCCCACCGCGTCGACATCGCTCATGCGGAGCGACTCGAACGCAATGACGCGGCGCTCGGTAGTGAGGTTCATGGAAGAGTCCTGGCATGGTTAAAAACCGGTGGCGCATAGCGCAATGCTGGTATTTTACCTGCCCAACGTCCGCTGACCGCCTGCTCACGCCGCTCCTGAATTCCCTTATCGTTGAGGTGAACGTGCCCGATTCCGCTGATCAGACTCCTTACGACCGAACCGTTTTTTACGTCTCGGACGGCACCGGCATCACGGCCGAGACATTCGGTCACTCGCTTCTCACCCAATTCGGCTCCGTGCGGCTCAGGCAGCAGCGATTGCCCTTCGTGGATTCGGTGGAAAAAGCCGAAGAGGCACTTCGTCGCATCAACCGCCAGGCGCAGCTTGATCGCAAGCCTCCGATCGTGTTCAGCACGCTGGTTAATGCGCCGATCAACGATATCGTCCGGCAGGCCACCTGTCGATTCTTCGATCTGTTCGCGAGCTTTCTTGAGCCCCTCGAGCAGGAACTGGGTGTTCGTTCCAGCCATGCAATCGGCCAGTCGCATACCGCGTCGAACCTCGAGGCCTATAGCCGTCGTATCGCCGCAATCAACTACTCGCTCACGCACGACGACGGACAGACCGACAAGGATCTGGAAGAGGCCGATGTGATCCTGGTGGGCGTCTCACGAAGCGGAAAGACACCCACCAGCCTCTACCTCGCCATGCAGCACGGGGTGAAGGCGGCCAACTATCCGCTTATTCCAGAGGATTTCGATCGGCAGCGACTCCCCGAAGTTCTCTATCGCCACAGAAAAAAGCTATTCGGGCTCACCATTACGCCGGAGCGGTTGGCCGAAGTACGCCAGGAGCGGCGACCCAATAGTCGTTACGCATCAATCGAAAATTGTAGGCAGGAGGTGATTGCCGCTGAGTCGATGATGCGCAGGGAAGGCATCGAATGGCTGTCCAGCACCACCAAATCAATCGAGGAAATTGCAACCACGGTGCTTCAGCGAATCGAAGCGCGCAGCCCCAGCTAACCGCGGACGGCTGTCTGCCGCTGTGTGAACTGCTCATATAAACAGATCGAAGCCGCGACGCCAACGTTGAGCGACTCGACCTGGATATCGTGTCGGATCTCGAGCCGATCAATGGCGCTCAAAACACTCAGTTCGGGCGAGAGTCCCTGCCCTTCGGCGCCGAAGATCCACAACCGGGGTGCGCGCAGATCGGCTTCGTCGATCGACTGTGGCGATCGGGGCGCTGCCGCCGTCCAGCGGGCGGCGCCCCGAATAGCGATGAGCGACGAAACCGGTATCGCCTCGCAGAGTTGCAACGCGAAGTGCGCACCCATTGCCGAGCGGATGACTTTGGGCGACCACAGGCTCACGGTTTCGGGCGAGGTCATGATGAGCCGTACGCCAAACGCCGCAGCACTGCGAAGAAGCGTACCGGCATTTCCGGGATCCTGAACGCCATCGAGGTACACCGCATCCTGATCGAGCGCGATGGGCAGCGTCGCTTGCGGGATGGGTATGGTCGCTAAAGGACCTGGCCCGTGGGCCACCTGCGACAAACGATCGAACAGCGAATCATCAAGCACCAGCGTTTGATGGGCGGTTTGCGCGCACAGTGCGAGGAGTGCTTCCCGCTCGCTTGATCGACGCGGAATCACGGCCTCCGGCGCGAGACCGCCCCCTGCGGCGAGCCATGCATTAAGAAGATGTTCGCCCTCAATGATCGCCAGGCCGAGTGCGTCTCGCTCACGTGACGATCGAGATAGCGCAAGAAGACGCCGGAACCGTTCGCTTGAGGGCGAACGGATCACCAATCGCGATGAAAACTGCTTATCGCTCATCCGAACCCGCGCTGCTCGAGCGACTGTCGGACCGGCGAAAAGCTTAGGCGATGCGCGGGGCACGGGCCGTGGGATCGTAGCAAGGCCAGGTGTAGCGGGCTGGGGTAGCCCTTATGTTGATCAAAGCGGTAGTGCGGATAGTCGGTGTGCAAACGTTCCATTTCGGCATCGCGGTCGGTCTTGGCAAGAATCGACGCCGCTGAAATTGCGGGGTCGAGTGCATCGCCCTTCACGAGGGTTTCCACCGCGCAGCCAAGTATCGGCGCGCGATTGCCATCGATACGGGCAAGGTCGGGCGCGATGAGAAGCCGCTCGACCGCGCGTCGCATCGCGAGCAGCGTGGCCTGAAGAATGTTGAGCGCGTCAATTTCCTCGACGCTTGCACTGGCCACTGACCAGGCAAGCGCCCGCTCCCGGATCTCGCCCGCCAGCTGCTCACGCCGCTGCGGCGACAAAACCTTCGAGTCGCGTAAACCCAAAATTGGCCGCTCAGGATCCAGAATGACCGCAGCTGCAAACACCGGGCCGGCAAGCGGCCCGCGCCCAGCCTCATCCACGCCAGCGACCCGTTGCGCCGGCGCCGCCAGGCCAGGAAGCTGTGGCTGACGATCGCTTGCAGGACGTCGACTCATGTCGCCCTCTTCGAGGATTCGCACACCTTGAGAATCGCCTCGGCGCTACGTTTCGCGCAGCCGCGTGCAAGGCTGCCGTGCATGTCTGCAAAACGCTGTTGCAAACGGCTGCGAAGCGATGTGTCCTCAAGTTGCGCAAGCAAAGCTCCACCCAGCGCCTCGGGGTTTGCTTGATGCTGAATGAACTCGGGCACCAATGACTCCCTACACAAGATATTGGGTAATCCAATCCAGGGTAACAACCCGCGATTTCGCATCAGCAAGAAGCTGATCGCTGCCATGCGGTAGAAAATCACCATGGGGCGCCCCAGGAGCGCGGCTTCCAGCGTGGCCGTTCCACTTGCGACCAAGACGGTATCGGCAGCCGACATGGCGCGGTGTGACTGACCGGACACGAAAGTGAGCGGCAGGCTGGAATCTAGCCTCAGCCTGGCGGCCTGTCGTCTCAGAGTCTCGAGCAGACCAGGCGACGCTGCGGGCAGCACGAAATGACAGTCTGGCCGCTGGCGGTGAATCCAGGCGGCGGTCTGCAGAACGGTCTGCCCCATGTAGCGCACCTCATCGGGACGACTGCCGGGAAGTAGTGCAATGACGGGTCGATCCAGTGGTAGCTCAAGCGACAGGCGCGCCGCCGAGCTGCTCGACGAGGGGTCGAGCACGTCGGCCAAAGGATGGCCGACGTAGGTAGCGGGAATGCCCGCGTCGTCATAGATCGATTTTTCAAACGGAAACACCAGCAGCATGTGGGTGACCGAGCGCCTGATCGCCTCGATTCTCTCTGGTCGCCAGGCCCAGATCGACGGACCGATGAAATGAATCGTTGGCACGCCTTGGTCGCGAAGGCGCCGCTCTAGCCCCAGATTGAAGTCAGGCGCGTCGATCCCGACGAATGCCGTGGGGTGCCGCGCGAGGATCCGCCGCGTAAGGGAGCGGCGAAGCGCAAGCAGCCTAGGCAGTGCACTCAGCACCTCGACATAGCCGCGCACCGATAGTTCCTCGATCCCCGCCCACGCATCAAACCCCTGGGAGCACATCGCGCGACCGCCAACCCCAAAAGCAGACAGGGCAGGCACCTCGGCGCGCAAGCCCTGGAGCATGGCCGAGGCCAGCAAATCGCCAGAGGCTTCGGCGGCAACCATCGCAAGCGCGAACTCGCCGTGCGCATCGTCCGCCAGCGGCGTACGAGGAGCCCCGTTCATCAGCGCACGATGCCCCGCTCGACGCGCGACAGAAAATCGGAAAGCAGCGCAAGATCAGACTCACTGTCGGAATCAGCGGTAGCCCGAAGCTCGCTCAAGGCCTGACGCGCCTGATCAAGCGTCATTGCGCTGCGGTACAACAGCTTGTAGGCGTGACGCAGCACCTGAATTCGCTGCGCACTAAAGCCCCGCCTCCGAAGGCCTTCGCTGTTGAGCCCGTGCGCGCTTGCCGAATTGCCTGCAGTCATCACATAAGGAGGGATGTCATGCAACACCACGGTACCGGCGCCGGTCATGGCATGCGCACCGATTTTGCAGAACTGATGCACCTGCGTGCAGCCACCTAAAATGGCCCAATCGCCTACCTGAACATGGCCGGCCAGATTGGTGGAATTGGCAAAAATGGTGTGATCGCCCACGATGCAGTCGTGAGCGATATGCACATAGGCCATGATCCAGTTGTCGTTACCAATTCGGGTTACACCCTTATCCTGTGCCGTACCGCGATTGACGGTGACCGACTCACGAAAGGTATTGCCATCACCAATCACCAGTGACGTGGGCTCGCCCTGATATTTCTTGTCCTGGGGCGCGCCACCGATCGATGCGAAGGGGTGAAACCGGTTCATGCGTCCAATTGTCGTGTCCCCGTCAATCACCACGTGAGGACCGACCACGCACCCGGCGCCAAGACTCGCACCGGCACCAATCACGCTGTAGGCGCCCACCACCACGTCATCATCAAGACGGGCGCCCGGATCGACCACTGCCGTCGAATGAATATTGGGCATGGCGCGCGTGTCAGCTTTGGGAGGGCTCAGCGTCGCCGATCGGGCGCGCAGGGGGCTCAATATCACGCAAGGTACACATCAATTCGGCCTCTGCCGCCGTCTGTCCATCGACGGAGGCTCGCCCCGTGTACTTCCAGATCGAGCGTGCAACCCGTGTGATCGCGACATCAAGAATCAGTTGATCGCCAGGCACTACAGGACGTTTGAACCGGGCCCCGTCGATGCCAACAAAATAATAAACAGAGCGGTCATCCGACACCCGGCCCATCGTCTGAAACGACAAAATCCCAGCCGCCTGCGCGAGCGCCTCGATTTGCAACACACCCGGCATGACGGGCAGATGCGGGAAGTGTCCGACGAAAAAAGGCTCGTTGATGGTGACGTTCTTGAGCGCGCGGATTCGCTTGCCCGGCTCAATCTCGAGTACGCGATCAACCAGGAGGAAAGGATACCTGTGCGGCAGGTGCTCGAGGATTGCGCGAATGTCTAACGGAGGCATCAATTTTCCTTGAGGTTCGACTCGAGGCGGCGAAGCCTGGCTCGAAGATCGGGAAGCTTGCGAACCACCACCGCAGCACGTTCCCAGTCGGCATTGTCCATGAGAGGAAAAATTCCGGAGTAAAAGCCCGGCTTGGTGATTGAGGACGACACCAGACTCATGGCGGAAATCGTTACGTCATCGCAGATTTCAAGATGCCCAAGAATGCCCGCAGCCCCGCCAATCATGCAGCGCCGGCCAATTCGGGCACTGCCTGCGATACCCACGCAAGCCGCAATCGCCGTGTGCTCACCGATCTGCACGTTATGCGCGATCTGGATGAGATTGTCGAGCTTGCACCCATCACCGATGACTGTATCGTCGAGCGCACCACGATCAATCGTGCAGTTGGCGCCGATTTCCACGTCAGCACCAATCTGAACGCGTCCCAGTTGCGGAATTTTCTCCCAGCGGCCCTGGTGCCTGGCAAAACCGAAGCCATCAGAGCCGATCACCGTTCCAGCGTGAATCAGACAGCGATCACCAACCACACAGCGATGGCCGAGGGTGACCCGCGCGCGAAGCTCGGCCTGCGCACCCACCACCGCATCGTTCTCAATGATGCAGCCCGCACCGATGATGGCACCCGCCTCGACGCGTGCGCGTTCACCCACCACCGCGCCGGGACCGACTGCAACGCCCCGGCCCAGCGTCGCCGACGGGGCGATCACGGCCGAGGGATGAATCGATGGTGTGCTTCGGGGGTTGATCCAGGCGTCGAACTGTCGCGCAATCAGTCCGTAGGCTCGGTAGGGGTCTGGCACCTCGATCAGCGCAACATTGGCAGGCACCGCATCTGCCATCTCTACCGATGTCACCACAACGCCCGCCTGCGTGGCTCTCGCCTGATCCCGATACGCCCGACTGGACAGAAACGCTATCGACGTGGCGTCAGCCGACTCAAGGCTGGCCAATCGATCGATACGCAGATTCGCCGCGCCGCGGGCCTGCCGGCCTGCAAGCAGCCGCACGATCTCTGATAACGGCACAGCATCCGACAGGCGGAGCATGATGCTCTCCAGCGCTCGGACGCGCCCGACTATTTCGCTGCGGGGTCAGAGAGGGCCTGGAGAACGAGGTCAGTGATGTCGATGCGACCACTCGCGTAGACAGCCTCCTGAAGGATCAGGTCGAACTTCTCCCTCTCGGCGATCTGCCGAATGACACGATTGGCGCGTTCAACCACTTGCGAGAGCTCTTCGTTTCGCCGCTGATTGAGATCTTCGCGAAATTCACGCTGGCGACGCTGGAAATCTTTGTCGGTGTCAGCGGCCTCGCGCTGCCTGCGAGTGCGTTCGGCCTCGGACATCACCATGGCATCGCGTTCAAGACGCTCGGCCATCTGCTTCAGTCGAGCACCGACTTCCTGAAGTTCTCGGTCTCGCTTGGAGAACTCTGCTTCAAGTTTTGCCTGAGCCGCCTTGGCGGGCGCTGCGTCGCGCAGAATGCGCTCCGTGTTGACGAAGCCAATCTTGGAGGCGACCTGCGCGAGGACTGCGTTTCCACCAAGCAAAAACGCCGTAGCAACACACAAACAAGCAAGACGTCGGTTCAAGGACATATAAATCTCCCGCACAGAAAATCGCACCTGATCAGAAACCGGCGCCTACCTGAAATTGGAAGCGCTGCATGCGGTCTGTGGGTGCATAGCGAAGCGGCCAGCCCAGGCTTAGCTTCATTGGGCCGATCGGGGACAACCAATTCAGGCCCACACCGGCTACCGCGCGGAGCTCGGAGAACTCGACATTGGAGTCAGCAAACACGTTTCCGACATCGGTGTAAAGGAAGGTACGGATGGTGCGGTCAGCGCCTGACCCAGGCAGGGGAAATAGAAACTCTGCGCTCCCGACGACCTTGAGCTGTCCGCCGATGGGCACCTCGCGCGTCCCCCCTGTTTGCAGCGGTTCGATATCTTTGGGTCCGAGCGAACTTGGATAAAAGCCTCGCACCGAGCCAATGCCGCCGGCGAAATAATTCTTGAACAACGGATACGATCGGCCGCCAAATCCCGCCCCGTAGGCGACGTCGCCGTTAAGTGCGATGGTGTAGTCACGGGAGAGCGGCCAGTACAGCTGCTGGACTGCGTTGGTACGCCAGAACCTCAGATCGCCTGCCGGGACGGTGGCCTCGAAATTGACACGCTGGAGTCGACCCGTTGTGGGCGCAAGTGCGCTGTTCCGGGTGTCACGAACCCATCCGACATTCCCAAGGAAAGCCGAGGCGGACCGCCCGTATTCGGAGACCCACTTTGTGTAGCGTTGGGGCGCAAGGGGACCCAGCCAGAGCGAAGTGGACTCGGCCCCGACACCAAAGAAAAACCGGTCGACCTCGGTGTAGGGGATACCGAACCGCGTAGACGCGGAGAGCGTCTCGAACTTGTAATCACCCAGCAGCAGTGCCGAGGCGTTAAATGACCGCGAAGCAAGCTCAACGGTCTGGCTGATGCCGTCGTCGGTGACGTAAGGGTCGGTGTGACTGAGCACTACCTGACGCGCCAGCCGGCTTGAATTCACCTCGATACCAACGATCTTGCCCGTACCCAGGAAATTGTTCTGACTGAGAGACGCAGCGAGAATGACTTTCTCGGTGGTGGAAAACCCGATCCCCAGCGAGATCGCGCCCGTGGGCCGCTCGACAACCGTGACCCGGAGATCTACCTGATCCGTAGTACCAGGCACGGGTTCGGTTTCGATCTTGACGTCAGTGAAGTAGCCGAGTCGGTTAAGACGGTCGCGCGACAGCTTGATCTTGTCTGCGTCATACCAGGCGTCTTCAAACTGGCGAAGTTCCCGGCGCACGACTTCATCGCGGGTGCGGGAATTGCCGCCAATATCGATCCGGCGAACGTACGCCCTGCGCCCCGGCTCGACCATGACGGTGAAACTTACCTGCCGGTTATCGCGATCGGCCTGGGGAACAGCGTCGACCCGCGCAAAGGCGTAGCCGAGGGAACCCAGGCGCTCGGTCATACCCTTTGTGGAGTCGTTGAGCTTGCTGCCGGAAAACACTTCACCCGGAGCCAGGCGCATCATGGCTCGGAACTCATCGCCCCGCCCCAGCAGCTCACCGGCGAAGGTGATGTCCTTGACGCGGAACTGCTCACCCTCATCCAGCACCACCACCAGGTCGATGGATTCGCGGTCTGGGCTGATGGATACCTGGGTGGAGCGAATATTGAACTCGAGGAACCCCCGGTCCAGATAAAAAGACCGCAAGGTTTCAAGGTCGCCCGCCAATTTCTCGCGCGAATAACGGTCGGCCTTGGTATACCAACTGAGCCAGGTTGGCGTAGAGAGCTTCATCTCATCGAGTAACGCCTTCTCGGTGAAGGCTTTGTTACCCACAAAGCGGATCGCAGAAATGGACGCCGAGACGCCTTCCTCGACGGTCATGGCGACGCCGACCCGATTGCGCTCAAGCGGCGTGACGGTTGAGGTGACTCGCGCCGCGTACTTTCCTCGGGACAGATATTGGCGCTTGAGTTCCTGCTCGGCCCGCTCAAGAAGGCTGCGATCGAAAATTCGCGATTCTGCGAGCCCGATATCTCGGAGCGAGCGCTTTAAGGTGTCGGCGTCGAATTCCTTCACGCCAGTGATTTCAATTGAGCCGATCGCTGGCCGCTCCTCGAGCACGACCACCAGCACGTCGCCATCAGCCTGCAACCTCACGTCGCGGAAAAAGCCGCTCGCATAGAGTGCCTGGATTGCCGCCGTAGCCGAATCGGGAGTGATGCGCTCACCCACCTTGACCGGGAGATAACCGAACACAGTACCCGGCTCGATGCGCTGGATACCTTCAATTCGGATGTCGCGCACCACAAAGGGGTCAAAGGCCTTCGCTGCGCCTGGAAACCCGGCCGCAGCCAGCAAAAAATAAAGAGAAGCAGAGGCTAGACGGTTCGCTCGAATACGGGAAACGACGCTTCGCATACCTCAGAGCCCGATCAGCCGGGTGAAGTCGTTAAAAAGTGCAAGTGCCATCATGAACACCACCAGAAGCAGCCCGGCTTTTTGAGTAATCGCCATCACTTGATCCGACAACGGACGACGTCTTATCGCCTCGACTGCGTAATATACCAAATGCCCCCCATCGAGCACCGGTATGGGGAGCAGATTCAGAACCCCGAGGCTTACGCTGATCAGCGCGATGAACCCGAGGTATGACTGCAAGCCGCTACGTGCAGTCTGGCCCGCCATATCGGCAATTGTCACGGGACCGCTCAGATTCCGCACGGACAGGTCGCCGGTGAGCATGCGACCCAGCATTCGAAGCGAGAACGCGCTCATCTCCCAGGTACGCGCCACACCCTGAATAACAGCATCAAGCGGATCTGCCTGAACCACCTCGGTTTTGACCCGGTCTTGAAGCATCGCCCCAATCCGCCCGCGAGGCTGCGCCTCAGCGGCGCCCGCGCTCTGTGCGGATGGCGTCACGCGCACGGTAATCTCGTCGGCGCCGCGCTGCACCACAATCACCAGCGCGCGGCCGGCACTGTCTCGCACCCGTTCGATCAGCTCGCGGGCCCTTCGAATAGGGTCACCGTTTACCGCAAGCACGCGATCGCCCGCCTGGAGTCCCGCCGTGACGGCTGGTTCCCCGGCGATCAAGCTTCCGATCAACACTTCTCCTGGCGCGAGAAGCAGCCCAAGCACCTGAAGTGGATCGCGATCGGGAACCTCAGATGACATGGCCCCGCGCGTTCCGAGGGTTTGTTGACGAAGTTGGCCGGCACGATCAATGGTGAGCGAGACCGTAGCGCCCCCGAGTGACGCATCAATGATCTTGAGCCGCAGCTGATTCCACGACTGCAGCGGCGCACCGTTAACCGAGACGATGCGGTCGCCCGCAATCAGACCCGCGTCAGCGGCGGCGCTCGACGCGGGCGGCGCATCGAGAACAGGAACCGGTTGCTCGGTGCCAACCCAGGCAAGCGCGGCATAAAGAACGACTGCCAGAGCAAAATTCGCGAGCGGCCCGGCAAGCACGATAAACGCCCGCTGATGAAGCGGTCGCCGTGAGAACGCCCGTGGAAGGTCTGAACTTGTAATCGGCTGAGAGGGATCCCGATCGCGCTCATCGAGCATCTGTACGTATCCGCCAAGCGGGATGGCAGCAATCACCCATTCGGTTCGATCGGTACCCCAGGCCCGGGACCAGATCGCCGGCCCGAAGCCAATCGAGAACTTGAGGACCTTGACGCCGCACCACCGAGCCGCCGCAAAATGACCCAGCTCGTGCACGAAGATGAGTAACGTGAGCGCGAGCAGAAACGCGAGCACGGTTTGAACGAATGTCATGAGACGTGTCGCTCCATCACCTGACGCGCCGCTTGGCGGGCCCTTCTGTCGAGCCCGATCACCGCGTTGACATCCTGCCCTGCGCGCTCCCCGCCAAGCGCCTCAAGCACCGCCTCGTTGATTCGAGCAATGTCGCCAAACCGGATTCGCCCGTCGAGGAAGGCCTCAACCGAGACTTCATTGGCAGCATTCAAGACGCACGGAGCGCCGCCTGCGGACTCAAGCGCCTCACGGGCGAGGCGCAGACAGGGAAATCGAACCGGGTCGGGGGGGGC
>JALREG010000083.1 GCA_023253905.1 Burkholderiaceae bacterium | reverse complement strand
GAATCGGTGGCATTGCCGCGGTCGTAGAACACCGCAGCCTTGACCACCGAAGTGACTGGGTGCTGATACTCAAGACTGCCCAGCACCAGGTAGCGCCCGCCGGTGATGGCCCCCGCCTCGGGCACACCCAGCGATAAATAGCGATAACCGCGCAGCGACTGCGCGCCCCCGGTGCGGAACAGGTTTTCCGACGGAATATCCTCGCGCGACCCCGCAGCGACCACCCCCAGTTCGGCCAGCCCCACCAGGGTGCCGCCCGCAAACAGCCCATCACCGCCTACCGGCCAGAAACGACGGGCGCGCGCATAGGCGCGAACAAAGCTTCGATCGGAGCCCAGGCTCTGTGATGCGCCGGACAGTTGCCCGCTCAGCGTGTAGCCACGCTGCGGTTCGGTCGGTGAGTCCACCTGGTTCAGGGTGTGCGTGTAGCCCAGCACCAGGGCCATGCGGCTATCGCGCTCAACCTGGCTCCCCGCAGCCGCCTCGAGCCGACGGTTCTCTGACTGATGGGTGAGGGCGAGGAACCCGTCGCCATCGACCCGACGCTGGCCGATTCCGCCGTAGGTCGAGGTCCTTAAAACACGTTCCCCGGTGATGTCCTGACGATCCAGGCTGCTTCCAAGCCCCAGATAGCGGGCCTCAGCCGAAAGCGGTGAGCGGGCATTCGCAAAGAGGCGCTGCCTCGAGCCTTCCACGATCAGCACCGATTCAGCCTGCCAGCCGGTCCCGAACAGATTGCGGTGATCAAGCCCGATCTGTGCCCGTGGACCGTGATCGGTACTAAATCCCGCGCCCAGCGCCACGCGTCGGCTCTGCATTTCGCGCAGCTCGACCAGCACCGGAACCTCGGATAGCGCGGGATCCCTCGCGACCGCGTCGAGGTCGGGTGCCACGGTGGCGCTACTGAAGTACCCCACTGAGGTGAGCCGAGACTGCATCCGCACCAGGGCCTCGAAGCTGTAAGGGTCACCCTCGCGAAAGGTGCGCAGGTTTTCAACCAGCTGCCGGTCGTAGCGCTCGAGACCGCCGATCCGGAGGCCTCCAAAGGTCATTCGCACACCGCTTTCGATGACCACATGCAGATCGGCGGTCGCGCTCTGCGGATCGATCAGCGCCTCGCTAGCGGCCACCCGCGCACGCAGAAACCCACCTGACTGGATCGTCTCCAGAAGACTCCGCTTGGCCTGCTCCCAGCGCTCCGGAAGGAACGGCGCGCCGGCTGGCAGCATCCAGCGCGACTGCCAGGCTGCCACGAGCGACGGATCAGCCGACAGCCCGCCCCGTAACTCCAGACGCACTGCGCGGACCGTCGCCCGCTCGCCAGCCTCTACTTCGATGCGGACAGCCGTCGCATCGCCACTGACCCGCACCCGCGCTGCGAAGTAGCCCTGCTGCCGCGCGAGGCCCAGCACTTCATCGGGCAGGCGGGCAAAGAGGCTATCGAACTGGTCGGGATCGTAGTCGGCGCGCTGCCGCCAGCGTCCGAGCAGGGTCCGCTCGCGAATCGGGCCCTGCAGGTCCTCGGGCGCGACAATCTCCATGCGGTAGCGCTGCGCATCAGGCTCAGCGTCGCCCGAAAGCACCGCTTGCGGGTTCGGTGAGACGGGCGGTGCAACCGAATCGGGGGGGCTCGTCGCATCCGGTCCCGCCGCGGCCTGCAAAGCCGCTGCGGGCGCGATCCCCGCAGCCGCCCAGCCGACGGCGAGACAGGCGATGAAAGCACGAAGCGGCTGAGTACCCGGCCATCGGCGAGGCTCCCTCCTCCCGGTTTCCGGCACGCCCCTGGAGAAGGCCAGCACGTGAGGTCAGGCGGCGAATCAGACCACGATCGCAGCGGGCGCCTGCGCAGGCCGCTCCACTACTTCGCCGATCTTCCAGACCTGTTCGCCAGCGGCTGCGAGCATCGCCCGGGCGCGTTCAGCCTCAGCCGCTTCAACCACCACCACCATGCCGATGCCACAGTTAAACACCCGGTGCATCTCGCTGTCGGCGATCGCCCCCTCACGCTGCAGCCAGCTAAAAAGTGGCGGCATCGGCCACGCATCCCGGTGCATGACCGCCTGCAGACCGGACGGAATCACACGGGGGACGTTTTCGACCAAGCCGCCGCCGGTGATGTGGGCGATCGCCTTGACCGGCAGGGCACCAATCAGTTGCAGCATGGGCTTCACATAGATCCGGGTGGGCTCGAGCAGCACATCCGCAAACCGGCGCCCGTGGAAATCATTTTCCGCCTGAGGCGCGTCCACCCGCCCCCAGGCCCGCTCAAGCACCCTGCGGATGAGCGAATAACCGTTCGAATGCGCACCGCTCGAGGCAAGCCCGAGCAACACATCACCCGCTGCCACCCGGTCACCGCCGATGATTCGTGCTTTTTCGACCACCCCCACCGCGAAGCCCGCCAGGTCGTATTCGCCGTCGGGATACATGCCCGGCATCTCGGCCGTTTCACCCCCAATGAGCGCGCAGCCCGACAGTTCACAGCCGCGGGCGATACCGCCCACGACACGCGCGGCGGTATCCACATCCAGCCGGCCACAGGCGAAGTAGTCCAGAAAGAAAAGCGGCTCGGCGCCCTGCACCAGGATGTCATTGACGCTCATGGCGACCAGATCAATGCCCACGGTGTCATGACCATTGAGGGCGAACGCGAGTTTGAGCTTGGTGCCCACGCCGTCGGTGCCCGACACCAGAACGGGTTCGCGATAGCGCTTGGGCACTTCGAAGAGCGCGCCGAATCCCCCTATGCCCGCCAGCACGCCGTCGCGCAGGGTCCGCCTGGCAAGTGGCTTGATTCGGTCGACCAGCGCATCGCCGGCGTCAATATCCACTCCGGCGTCTTTGTACGATAGCGATTCGGCTGTCATGGCGCGGCATTCCTGGCGGTCAGACCGGCGTGGGGACCGGTCGAGGAGAGTTCAGCTGCCCGCCGCGCGGTCAACAGCAATGCACAGGCGGCAGTCGATACAATGGCGGAATTCTATCCCGCTCATTTCGCGCGGCCGTTTCCGCCGTCCGGCGGCACCTGGGGTCCGATGTCCGAGAGTATCCATCGCAGGCAGACCTGGTTCTGGCTTGCAGTCGCGCTGCTGCTGGCAGCAATCGTCTATTTCCTTCGCGGAACCCTCACTCCGTTCATCGCGGCTACCATCCTTGCCTATGCGCTCGCCCCTGCCGTGGCACGACTGCAGCGTTGGCGCGTGCCCCGGGGAATCGCCGCCGCCGTCGTGATGGTGATCTCCATGGCGGTGATCGTTTCGGTGGTGCTCACCCTCATCCCGGTGCTGCAGTCGGAATACCGGATGATCCGGGCGCAGCTGCCGGCGCTTGCCGCCACGGTCACCACCCGACTCGCGCCCTGGGTGGAACACACTTTTGGCATCACACTCGCGCTCGATGCGGCATCGATTCGCGACTGGATCGCAGCGCAGCTCGCCGGCAGCAGCCAAGACCTGTTCGGCGCGCTCATGCAGTACGTGCGCTCAGGCTGGAGCGCTGCGGTCGAGGTAATCGGGCTGGTGGTGCTGGTGCCGGTGGTGCTCTTTTATCTTCTCGCCGACTGGCCGCTCATGACCGCCCGTCTGCATGAGCTGATCCCACGGCGCTGGATCGCCGCGGCCGACGGCGCGCTCAGCGAAATCGACGATCTTCTCGGCCACTATCTGCGCGGCCAGCTGCTGGTCATGTTGTCGCTCGCCATCTGGTATTCCACCGCGCTCGGAGTGGTTGGTATCAAGCACTGGCTCTCGCTCGGCGTACTCACTGGCGTTCTTGCATTTATTCCCTACCTTGGCTTCGGGCTGGGCCTGGTGGTGTCACTGATCTCGGCCATGCTGCAGCTCGGGCCCTCACAGGGCGCCCTGGCGATCGCGATCGTGTTCGGAATCGGCCAGTTGCTGGAGAGTTACATCCTCACCCCGCGCCTGGTGGGCGAGCGCATTGGCTTGCATCCGGTGGCGGTTTTGTTCGCCCTGCTTGCGTTCGGTGCCGTGTTCGGATTCGCGGGGCTCCTGCTTGCGCTTCCGCTCTCTGCGGTCACGCTGGTGGTCCTGCGCCGGCTGCGCCGCGGCTGGTTCGCAAGCGATTTTTATCGCCGCCCGTAACCAAGCGCCATGCGCCAACTCGCACTCGACCTGATCGCCGAGGCGCCGGCCTCGTTCGACAACTTTGTTGCGGGCCCCAACACCGAAGCGCTCGCTGCGCTTCGCTTGGTGGCGGCGGGTCGTTCGCCGGTGTCGCGCGTACATCTCTGGGGCGAGCCCGCAAGCGGCAAGACGCACCTGCTGCGTGCACTCGCGGGCACTCCGGTCGGCCCCGAGAGCCCCATCGAAGCATTCAGCCCCTCCGCCGAGGCAGCCGCCCGGGTCATTGCGGTGGATGACTGCGAGCGGCTCGACGACACCCGTCAGCTCGCCCTCTTTCGCCTGTTCAATCAGCGCGCGGGCCCCGGTGAGGCGCCGATCGTCACCGCCAGCCGCCATGCACCGATGGCGCTCGCCGAGCTCCGGCCCGAGCTTCGTACCCGCCTCGGCTCGGGGCTGGTGCTCGCGCTTCGGCCGCTCACCGATCAGGAGCGCGAGCAAGCCCTGAGGGAAGCGGCCCGCGCCACCGGCGTTCATGCCCACAACGACGTCTTTCACTACCTGCTCACCCGCAAGGCACGCGACCTGCGAACCCTGCTCGCCTTTTTCACCGCGCTCGACCGCTATGCGCTTGAGCGTCAGCGTCCGCTGTCGGCCGCGCTCGCGCGTGAGTTCGACGCGCTGATCGACGCCCCGGTCGAGCCCCTGGCAGCGCCCCGCCCGATCGCAGGCCCCGGCGAACCCGGCTGATACACTTGCCGCCCTCACCGTCATGAATTTCACGCCGACCCCGCCCGGCGAGCGCAGGCTCGCTCTCTTCGACCTCGACCACACGCTGCTGCCAATTGACAGCGATTACGAGTGGGCGCGTTTTCTCGCGCGGATCGGCGCCATCGACGGCGACGAACACACGCGCCGTAACGATGACTACCTGCGGCAATACCAGGCCGGTACCCTCAATATTTTCGAATTCCTCGAATTCCAGCTTGCCCCGCTCGCCGCACACCCACGCGCGCAGCTCGATCGCTGGCATCTGCAGTATATGGACGAGGTGATCCGCCCGGCCATCCGGCCCGCGGCCCGCGATCTGGTGAGCCGGCACCTCGAGAGCGGTGACCTGTGCGCACTCGTCACCGCCACCAACGAATTCGTCACGGCACCTATCGCGGCTGAGTTCGGTCTGGTCCATCTGGTGGCCACCACCGTCGAAACCGTCAATGGCGCCTACACCGGCCGCCCGGCTGGCACACCCTCGTTTCGCGAGGGCAAGGTCACGCGAACGCACGCCTGGCTCGCATCCCTTGGCGCTGCTTTCGAGGGTTTCACGACGTCGTGGTTCTACAGCGACTCCATCAATGACCTGCCGCTCCTGTCCCTGGTGACCCACCCGGTCGCCACCAACCCCGATGACCGGCTGGCACGCCTGGCCGCCGAGCGCGGCTGGGCAGTGCTGAGACTATTCGAATGATCCGACGCCTGATCGATCGCCTGCTCAACCGAAAGACCCGGGGGCCCCGCGCCGCCATCCGCGAGAAGGCCCGCGAATACAAGGGGTCCGAACTCGGAGTCATTCACGGCGCCATTTCTGATGCTGCGTTTCGCACCTGCGAAACCCTTCAGAAAGCGGGCCACCAGGCGTTCGTGGTCGGCGGCGGCGTGCGCGACCTGCTGCTTGGCCTGCGCCCGAAGGACTTTGACGTGGCGACCGACGCCACACCCGAGCAGGTGCGTAGTCTCTTTCGCCGCTCCCGCGTGATCGGCCGGCGCTTTCAGATCGTGCATGTCATGTTCGGGCGCGAAACCATCGAGGTCTCCACTTTCCGCGCGATTCAGGACGAGGCGGAGACCGATGAGCATGGTCGGGTGCTGCGCGACAACGTCTGGGGCACGCAACCCGAAGACGCTGCGCGGCGTGACTTCACCATCAATGCGCTCTACTACGATCCGCTTGCCGACCGCATCCTCGACTACCACGACGGCGTGCGCGACCTGAAAAAACGGTCGCTGCGTATCATCGGCGATGCCGAGCAGCGGTTCCGCGAAGATCCGGTTCGGATGCTGCGCGTAGCGCGGTTCGTGGCAAAGCTGGGCTTTTCCATCGAGCCCCGAACCCGGGCCCCGATTCGAGCGCTGGCCCCGCTGATCTCGAACATCCCGAGCGCACGCCTGTTTGACGAGATGCTGAAGCTTCTCGTCTCGGGTCACGCCATGGCGTGTCTGCACGAACTTCGCCGCGAGGGCCTGCATCACGGCCTGATGCCGATGCTCGACATGATTCTCGAGCAACCCGATGGCGAACGTTTCGTCACCACCGCGCTCGAACGGACCGACCAGCGTGTGCTCGCGGGTAAGCCCATCTCGCCCGGATTCCTGTTCGCAAGCCTGCTCTGGCAGCCGGTTCGTATCCGCTGGCAGCAGGCGGTCGCCGCGGGCGCCCCCGCCATTCCGGCTTTATCGGACGCCATTGACGCGGTGCTCGATGAGCAGGCCGAGAAGCTCGCTATCCAGCGCCGACACATTGCCGACATGCGCGAGATCTGGATGCTGCAGCCGCGATTCGAGCGCCGCACCGGACGTACACCGTATGCGCTACTCGAGCATATTCGGCTGCGCGCAGGCTACGACTTCCTGGTCCTGCGCTGCGATGCCGGCGAACTGCCTGCGGAGCTGGGAGACTGGTGGACCGAGTTTCTCGATGCGGCCCCCGATGAACGTACAGCCCTCATCGCCCGTGCGAGCGAAAACGGCTCAGGCACGGGACCGCGCAAGCGCAGGCGCCGCAGCCGCGGGCGTGGTCGCTCCGACGCCTCTGATTCGCCGGCCACCGCGCCCGGTCCGGCTGACCACGCTGGCTGAACGCAGCATGCAACGCCGCTGGATGCTGGGGCTGGGCGCAAACCTTGGCGATGCCCGAGGGGCGCTCGAGCGCATGCTCAGCCGGCTGCGACAGCAGCCCGACCTCCAGGTCATTGCCGTCTCCGCGCTCTGGCGCAGTGCACCGGTCGACGCCGAGGGACCCGATTTTCTGAATGCGGTCGTCGCGATTGACACCGCCCTCGCGCCCCAGGCCATGCTCATGCTGGCGCAGTCGCTTGAGTCGGAGGAGGGGCGCGTGCGCCCGCACCGGAATGCGCCGCGTACCCTCGATGTCGATTTGCTCCTCGCCGGGTCGCTGGTCCTCGAGACACCCCTTCTCACGCTGCCGCACCCCCGCATGCATCAGCGCGCATTCGTGCTCGCGCCGCTGCTCGAAATCGACCCGCTTGCACAAATTCCGCGCCTGGGCGGAGCCGCCGACTGGGCAAGCGCCTGCGCGGGGCAGCGTATCGAAAACCTCGGCCCACTCACCGACGTCACGGGCGACGCACCGCGCGCGGGTCGCTCCGGGTCCGTGAAATGAATACGCTACCGGTTCCGCTTCAGACGGTTCTGCTGCTTGTGGCGTCCAACATCTTCATGACGTTTGCCTGGTATGCGCATCTGCGCGACATGGCCACCCGACCCTGGTGGATCGCCGCGCTCGCGAGCTGGACCATCGCCCTGTTTGAATATCTGCTTCAGGTGCCGGCTAATCGGATCGGTTACACCGTGTTTTCGCTGCCTCAGCTGAAAATCCTGCAGGAAGTCATCACACTCGCAGTTTTCGTTCCCTTCGCGGTCCTCTACATGAACCAGCCGGTCAAGCTCGATTACCTTTGGGCTGCGCTTTGCATGATGGGCGCGGTCTACTTCATTTTCCGGTCTTAACACCATGGTTACCGCCCCTGCCACGCCCCTGCCTTCTCCCTTTGAGCGCTATCGCCACATCGTGATCGAAGGACCGATCGGCGCTGGCAAGACATCGCTCGCGCGTCGTCTGGCCGAGCGTTTTGGTGCGGAAACGGTTCTTGAAGAGCCTGCCGACAACCCGTTCCTCGAGCGCTTTTATCGCGACAGCCGCCGCTACGCGCTGCCCACGCAGCTCTTTTTCCTGTTCCAGCGGGTTGGGCAGTTGCGCGAACTCGCGCAACGCGACCTGTTCGCGCAGGCCGTGGTGGGCGATTTCCTGCTCGATAAAGACCCGCTGTTTGCCCGGCTCACCCTTGATGACGATGAACTGCGCCTCTATCAGAACATCCTCGCGAGCGTGCAGCCCCAGGCCCCGATCCCCGATCTGGTGATCTGTCTGCAGGCCCAGCCCGATACCCTGATTGAACGCATTCGGCGACGCGGAATCGACATGGAGGCCTCCATCTCAGAGACTTACCTGCGGGCGCTCATCGACCAGTACAGCCGATATTTTCACGACTACGACGCCGCCCCGCTGCTGATCGTCAACACCGAACGCCTGAATCCGGTCGATAGCGAAGACGACTTCCAGACGCTGGTCCGCCACCTTGCCGAGTTGCGCGGACGCCGCAGTTTCTTCAGCGTCGGTCAATAGCGCCGTCCCCGCGCCGACCGTCACACGATTGTCATCTGCCAGCTGAATACTAAGGGGTTGGATGACCGATCCCCGCCCAGCATGACTGCAAAAATCCTGATCGTCGAAGACGACCCGCAAATCCGCGAACTGCTGCGCGTGAACCTGCAGCATGCGGGCTTTACCCCGGTATGCTGCGAGAGCGCCGAGGCCGCCAGCGCCGAACTCCAGCTTCGCCTGCCTGATCTGATCGTGCTCGACTGGATGCTGCCCGGGCGCTCGGGCATTGAGTTTGCGCGTGAAATCCGGTCGCATAGCCGAGCCGCCGAGGTCCCGGTTCTGCTTCTCACCGCTCGGGCCCAGGAGGGAGACAAACTGCAGGGCTTTGAGACCGGCGTCGACGATTACATGACCAAGCCGTTCTCGCCGCGCGAGCTGATCGCCCGCGTCCGCGCACTTCTCCGTCGCGCCGCCCCAGAGACCACACAGAACCCGCTGGAATTCGCCGGACTGCGGCTGGAGCCCGAGACGCTACGCGTGTTCTCGCACGGCGCGCCGGTCGACCTCAGCCCCACCGAGTTCAGGCTGCTCCAGTTTCTGATGCGCCACCCCGACCGTGTGCTGTCCCGCGCGCTACTGCTCGATCGGGTCTGGGGAGACAACGTGTATATTGAAGAACGGACGGTCGACGTTCACATCCGGCGCCTGCGCCTCGCGCTCACGCCTGGCGGTCATGATCGACTGATCGAAACCGTGCGTGGAGGCGGCTACCGCTTCCTGCCTCAATGAAGGTCTGGCAGTCACCTTGATCTGGTTTCGTTCGCTCGGGTTCGCAGCGCTCATCATCCTGGTGGCAGCGTGGTTACATCGCTCCCTGTCGCCGGCGTTCGCGTTCGCATTGCTGGTGCTCGCTTTAGTGGTGGCCGTGCTGTATCAGGCCAGTTTCGTTTCGCGTCTCACAGCCTGGGCCAATCTTCCGCGCAACCGCCCCTTGCCGATCGGCTGGGGAATC